>JADFHR010000292.1 GCA_022567015.1 Pseudomonadota bacterium | reverse complement strand
TGTTGAACGACGTGTCCGGGCCGGCCGGGCAGCAACGTTTCGGCGGAAGCTAGTGCACCGACTCAGACGGATGGTTCAGGCTGGAGCGAAGCGTCGCGCTGCTCTGCGGGGCAGTTGGGTGAATCACCTGTCTGCATCTGTGCACTAGTACCCTCTATCACAATAGGATGACACGTGTGACGGTCATGGGTGGTCATTCGGCTAGGAGCGCGCCTCCACGTGATGGGGACCCATCACGAGAGCCGCGCGACGACGTCCGATGACCACCCATGGCCGCCCGAAGGGTCGCTTTTCGCGCCTTTTGGGGGCGTCAGCGCCGCTTGACGATGTCCCGCATCGCCGGCGCGACGCTTCCTACCCAAAAGACGCGAAAAGACGATCACACGTACCATCGTATTGTGATAGAGGGTACTGGGGATGAACGCCGACATTCCTCACATTCTGGTGGTGGACGACGACGACCGCCTGCGGGAGCTTTTGCGCAAGTTCCTGAGCGAGAACGGCTTCCTGGTCGGCACCGCCAGCGACGTGGCCGACGCGCGCGCCAAGCTCCACACCCTCACCTTCGATTTGATCGTGCTCGATTTGATGATGCCCGGTGAAAGCGGCCTGGACTTCGCCGAGGACCTGCGCCGCACGGGCACGACTCCCACCCTCATGCTCACCGCCATGGGCGAGCCCGAGGACCGCATCGCCGGATTGGAACGGGGCGCCGACGATTACCTGGCCAAGCCCTTCGAGCCCCGGGAGCTCCTGCTGCGCATCCACAACATCCTGCGCCGGATGCCCAGGCGGCCGGAGGCGCCGGCCGAGGTGCGCCTGGGCGACGTGCTGTTCGACCTGGAGCGCGGCGAGCTGCAGCGCGACGGCAATCCCATCCGTCTCACCGCCGTCGAGGCGGCGCTGCTGAAGGCCCTGGCCGAGCGCCCGGGCACCGTCCTCAGCCGCGAGGAACTGACCATACGCACCGGCGCCAGCGGCGGCGGACGGGCGGTGGACGTGCAGGTCACCCGGCTGCGCCGCAAGATCGAGCCCGACCCCAGGTCGCCGCGCTACCTGCGCACCGTGCGCGGCAGGGGCTACGTGCTGCGCCCGGATTCCTCGGACGGGATCTGACGGGATCTGACGGGATCTAGGGAACAGGGGGGTGCCGTGATCAAACGCTTTTTGCCACGCAGCCTGCTCGGCCGATCCCTTCTGATCATCGTCACGCCGCTGGTGTTGTTGCAGGTGGTCTCGGCCCTGATCTTTTTCGAGAGCCACTGGGCCAAGGTCAGCCTGCGCCTGGCCCGGGGTCTGGCCGGCGACATTGCTTCTCTCATCGACGTCATGGATGAAAACCCCGGTCCGGAAAACCGCAAATGGATCTTCGACCTGGCCGCCCGCAACATGAGCATCGACGCCACCATGAAGGAAGGCGCCACCGTTGCCGCCACCCCGCCCGTGGGCAACGACCGCATGGAACGCATTCTCATCAGGGTGGTCACGGAGATCGTCGCCAAGCCCTTCCAGATCGACACCGAGTCCCTGGACCGCCGGGTGATCGTCGACGTGCAGCTCGCCGGCGGCGTCCTGCAGATCGTCACCACGCGCAAGCGCCTGTTCAGCTCGACAACGTATGTCTTTATCCTGTGGATGGTGGGGACATCCATGATCCTGTTCGGGGTGGCCACCGTCTTCATGCGCAACCAGGTTAAACCGATCCGCCGCCTGGCCCTGGCCGCCGACAGTTTCGGCAAGGGCCGGGACGTGCCCCTTTTCAAGCCCGAGGGCGCCACGGAAGTGCGCCAGGCCGCGTCCGCCTTCCTCGCCATGCGCGAACGCATGATGCGCCAGATCAGCCAGCGCACCGAGATGCTGGCCGGCGTGTCCCACGATCTGCGCACGCCGCTCACCCGCATGAAGCTGCAACTGGCGCTGTTGGGCGACGCCGAAGGCATCGACGAACTGAAGGAGGACGTGGCCGAGATGGAGTACATGCTGGACGGCTATCTGGCGTTCGCCCGCGGCGAGGGGACGGAGACGCCGAGGTCCGAGGACCTCACCACCATTCTCGGCGGGGTGGTGGCGCAGGCGCGGCGCAAGGGGGGCATGGTGGAGTTGCACACGGACGGCGACCTCACGGTGCCCCTCAGACCCGATGCCTTCAAACGCTCGGTGACCAACCTG
Source organism: Pseudomonadota bacterium (assembly GCA_022567015.1). Taxonomy (GTDB): domain Bacteria; phylum Pseudomonadota; class Alphaproteobacteria; order Rhodospirillales; family 2-02-FULL-58-16; genus JACZQZ01. Next base: position 487 of record JADFHR010000292.1, on the reverse strand, counting down.
ATCGACAACGCGATGCGCTATGGCAACCACGTTTCGGTGCGCGCCGGGCGGCTGGACGAAGCCATCGAGATCACCATCGACGACGACGGCCCGGGCATTCCCGAGGACAAGCGCGAAGAGGTGTTCAAGCCGTTCTACCGGCTGGAAGGCTCGCGCAACCCGGGCACCGGCGGGGTCGGCCTGGGATTGACCCTCGCCCGCGACGCCATCCGCGGCCACGGCGGCGACATTTCCCTGGGCGACTCCCCCGACGGCGGCCTGCGGGTGCGCCTGCGGCTGCCGCTGTAGCAAGGCGGCGGCTGTGCCGTCGTTCGATGGATGTGGCCTTATACCAAGGGTCGCTGATCATGACTCATAGAGATCGCGCAGGCGGCTCGTCGGGCAGGAGGAAAGTTTCAGGCGATGCGGCGCATCGTCGAAACTTTTCGACGCCCTCCGACGGGCCGCGTACGCGACCGGAACGGCGGCTTACCAAGGCTTTCGGACG
>JADFHR010000110.1 GCA_022567015.1 Pseudomonadota bacterium | reverse complement strand
GTATGCGGCCCGTCGGAGGGCGTCGAAAAGTTTCGACGATGCGCCGCATCGCCTGCAACTTTCCTCCTGCCCGACGAGCCGCCTACGCGATCTCTATGAGTCATGATCAGCGCCCCTTGGTATAAGGTTCCGCGACCGAAATTTCGACCACCGGGAAACTTCCATGCTCGCGTTGCCAGCCCCCCCGACTGTCACGCCGACGGCGTCCCGGTGCCCGGTCCCGGGGCATCGTCCATCGGTGGCTGGGGAGCCGGGCCGGCGGGCGGCGGAGGCCGCGCCATGAGCGCGCCCGGGCTTTCGGCCCTGGTGGTGGTGCACGACGAGGAAGGACAACTGGCCGACTGCCTCGAGCGGCTGACCTTCGCCGATGAGATCGTCGTCGTCCTCGACGCCTGCACGGACAGGTCCAGGGACATCGCGTCGCGCTACACCGACCGCCTGGTCGAGGGCGCGTGGAGCCTGGAGGGCGAACGCCGCAACGCCGGCATCGCCGCCTGCCGCGGGCCGTGGATCCTCGAGGTGGACGCCGACGAGCGCGTGCCCGGGCCCCTGGCACGGGAAATCCGCGAGGTCGTCGAAACCACGTCCTTCGACTGGCACGAGATTCCCGTGGACAACTACATCGGCGACAAACTGGTGCGCTGGGGCTGGGGCGCATCCTACGGCAAGGCCGCCTATCCGGGCCTGTTCCGCAAGGGGGTCAAGGTGTGGGGCGGCCAGCGGGTCCATCCGGCGCTGACGTGGTCGGGGCGGAAGGGGCCGGCCCTGACGACCCGGCTGGAGCATTACGTGGACCGCGACATCTCGGACATGATCCGCCGCCTGGACAGCTATTCCACGGCGCGCGCCAGGGACCTCAGGGACGCGGGCGACATCGGCACCCTGGCCGGCAACGTGCGCCGCCTGTTTTCGCGCTTTTTCAAGTGCTACGTGGTGCGCAAGGGCCACCGGGAAGGCGGCTACGGTCTGCTCATCGCCCTGTTCGCCGGGCTGTATCCCCTTCTGTCCTACCTCAAGGCCCGACTGGAAGAAGACAAGCTGGAAGAGGATTAGATGGCGCGCATCGTCCTCGCCGACGACGGCATCCCGTTCGACGGCACGACCATGGAGACCAGGCCCCTCGGCGGGGTGGAATCCTCGGTCGTGTTTCTGGCCCGGGAACTGGCCCGCCGCGGCCACCAGGTCCTGGTCCGCAACCGGTGCGCCCGGCCGCTGCGCCACGACGGGGTGGACTGGGCGTCCCTCGACGGCGGCCTGCCCGAAGAGGCCGATCTCTATCTGGCCAACCGCGGGGACAGGCTGCTGCCGCTCATGCCCAAGGCGCGGCGGACCGTGTTCTGGATCCACAATCCGGCCCGCTATCTGCTCAAGTGGCGGTACCTGTCGAAGCTCTGGCGCCTGCGCCCGCCGATCGTTTTCAGCGGCCCATACCACGCCGCCACCTATCCGCGCTGGGCGCCGGCCGGCGAACGGGTGGTCATCCCCTACGGCATCCCCGAGCTGTTCCTGGCCGCCGAGCCCGCCGCCGGGCCGCCCGCGCCAAGGGCCGTGTTCACGTCCAATCCGTTGCGGTCCCTGGACTGGCTTCTGGATGTGTGGGCCGGACGCATCCGGCCGCGCGTGCCGGGAGCCGAACTGCACGTCTTCTCCGGGGCGGCCACCTACGGCACGGTGGGCGACGCCAAGGCCCAGGCCATGGAAGCGGTCCTCGACAAGGCCCGCCGCCTGGGCGACCGCGGGGTGGTCGTCCGCGAACCGGTGCCCAAAGGCCGGCTGGTCGAGGCCTTTCGCGGCGCCCGGCTGATGGCGTACCGGGGCGACCCCAACGAGACCTTCTGCCTGGCGGTGGGCGAGGCGCAGGCCATGGGCGTTCCCGCGGTGGTGCAGAATCTGGGTTGCGTGGCCGAGCGCGTGATCGACGGCGAGACCGGTTTCGTCGCCGCCGACGACGACGCCTTCGCCGAGGCCGCCGTGCGGCTGCTCACCGACGACGGCCTGTGGCGCCGTCAGCACCGGGCCGCCCTCGACAAGCAACGCGGTTGGGGCTGGCCGCAGGCGGCGGCCGCCTTCGAAAGGTTGATCCCCTGATACGCCTGCTGCGGCCCATCCCCGACCCGGGCGCATCGGCGCGCACGGTGGCGTTCGACCTTCTCGGCGCCGTCCTCGGCCGCAAGCGCCCGTTGGACGAGGCCGTGGACGCCCATCCCGCGCTCCCCGCTCTTGCCGACCGTGACCGGGCCTTCGCCCGGCAAATGGTCTTGACGACCCTGCGCCGGCTGGGACAGATCGACGTCCTCATCGATCACTGTCTGGAGCGGCCCCTGCCCGCCAAAGTACGCGCCGTACGCGATCTCCTGCGCCTCGGCGTCTGCCAGCTGCTGTTCTTGGGCACGCCGCCCCACGCCGCCGTCGCGACCACGGTGGAACTGGCGCAGCGCACGGGCCATGGCCCCCACAAGAAGCTGGTCAACGCCATCCTCCGCCGCCTGGAGAGGGAAGGGCGGGCCCTCGTCGAGGCGCAGGATGCGGCCCGGCTGAATACGCCGGACTGGCTGTGGAGCGCGTGGTGCGCCGCCTACGGCGAGACCACCTGCCGCCGCGTGGCCGAGGCCCACCTGACCAAACCGCCGCTCGACCTTACGGTCAAAAATGACCCCGACCTATGGGCGACCAGACTCGACGCCACCCTGCTCGTCACCGGTACCCTGCGCCTGTATGCGCGGGGACCGGTCAGCGCCATGCCCGGCTACGCTCGCGGCGCCTGGTGGGTGCAGGACGCCGCGGCCGCCCTGCCGGCCAGGCTGCTCGGCGAGGTCAAGGGGCGCCGGGTCATCGACCTGTGCGCCGCCCCCGGCGGCAAGACGGCGCAACTTCTCAACGCCGGCGCCCGGGTCACCGCCGTCGACCGTTCGCCCGAACGGCTGAAAAGGCTCGAGGCCAACCTCGAGCGGCTCGGCCTCGAAGGGGAGACCGTGGTCGCCGACGCCGCCGAGTGGCGTCCCTCAGAACCGGCCGACGCGGTGCTTCTGGACGCCCCGTGCACCGCCACCGGCGCCATCCGCCGCCATCCCGACGTGGCGTGGCTGAAGAGCCCCGACGATGTGGCCGCTTTGGCCGCGGTGCAGAGGCGCCTTTTAGCGGCGGCGGTGGAGATGGTGCGCCCCGGCGGCCTGCTGGTTTACGCGTCGTGCTCCCTGCAGCCGGAGGAGGGGCCCGGGCAGGTGGCGGCCCTGCTCGGCGCCGGCGCCCCGGTGGTGCGCGAGCCGGTCCGCGCCGACGAAGTCGGCGGCTTGAGCGAGCTGCTCACCGACGACGGCGACCTGCGCAGCCTGCCCAGCCACCTGGCCGAGGAGGGCGGCATGGACGGATTCTTCGCCGCCCGCCTGCGCCGCCTGTGAAAGACGGACAACGGGGGGGCGCCAGCCCGGATACTTCATGAAGGGAACGGGAATTGCGGCGAGCAATGTTCGTCCAAGGTGGCGTGCGAAGCCGAACGGCATAGCCGGGGCTATGGCTTGAGGCTGCGGGCGCCGATGTGGGCGGACAGGGCCGCCGCAAAACCGTTCAGCGGTGATGAGGACACGTTGGACCTTCGTGGAAACCGGCGCCATCCGTTGAAGGGCAATCACCGGCGTTCCGTGCGCCGGCGCCTTCATGAAATATCCGGGCTACAGGTGCCAGCGGCGCAGGCCCTCGGGCAGGGCCACGTCGCGCCACATGCCCTTGATGTCGGCGACGACGCCGCCGGGGCGCACGAGGCGCGCAAAGTCCTCGGGGACGAAGGCGCAATACTCCCGGTGGGCGACCGCCCCGATCAGGCAGTCGTAACCGGAGGCGTCCCCGAGGCCGGGACAGAGGTCGATACCGTAGAGGGTCCGCGCCTCTTCCGCATGGGCGAGGGGATCGTGAACCTGGACCGCGTGCCCGCGCCCCTTCAGGTGCTCGATCACGTCGACCACCTTCGAGTTCCTCAGATCGGGCACGTTCTCCTTGAACGTGAGGCCGAGCACGAGGACCCTTGCCGACCCTTCCGGTGCGACGGCACCGGTCAAGGTCTCGGCGATGGACGCCGCCACGTAGCCGCCCATCCCGTCGTTTATGCGCCGGCCGGCGAGAATGATCTCCGGGTCGTGGCCCACCTCCTGGGCGCAATGGGCGAGGTAGAACGGATCGACCCCGATACAGTGGCCGCCGACGAGACCGGGGGTGAAGGCGAGGAAATTCCATTTGGTCGAGGCCGCCTCCAGCACGTCGAGCATGGAGATGTCGAGGCGCCCGAAGATCTGCGTCACCTCGTTGATGAAGGCGATGTTGATGTCGCGCTGCGCGTTCTCGATGACCTTCGCCGCCTCGGCGGTCTTGATGTCCTTGGCAACGAACGTCCCGCCCGAGGTGATGGCCCCGTACAACTCGGCCAGCAACGCCGCCACGTCCGGTGTCTGCCCGGCGACGACCTTGGTGATCCTGTCGATCGCGTGCTCCCGGTCCCCCGGATTGATGCGCTCGGGGGAATATCCCAGGTAGAAGTCGCTGCCGCACGCCAGGCCGGAAACACGCTCCAGTTCGGGACCGCAGATATCCTCGGTGACGCCCGGGTACACAGTGCTTTCGAAGACGACCACCGCGTCCCGCTCGAGCACCGTGCCCACGGTCCGGCAGGCGGCGATGAGGGCGCTCAGGTCGGGCCGGTTGTCGGCGTCCACCGGCGTCGGCACGGCGATAATGAAAACGTTGCTGCCGGCGATGGCGGCCGGATCGTCGACGAATCGAAGCGACCCCGCCGGCGCCCCGAAGTCCGTGATCTCTCCGGTCCGGTCGTGGCCGCCCTTGAGCTCGGAAACCCGGCGTGCATCCACGTCGAAACCGGTCACCGGGTAATGGCGGGAAAGGGCGAGGGCCAGCGGCAGGCCGACGTACCCGAGCCCGACGAGCCCGACGCGGACCCCCGCAGGTGAGGTGATGGCCATGCCTTTCCCCTTGTCCCGGTGCGGCGTCGTCAGATAGTCCACCGCCCGGGGGATGTCAATTGACCGTCCCCTTGATCGCGGCGCCGATTCCGGATTTCATCGGTGCGGCCGATGCGGCCAGGGTACTCAGGTTCGCTTTCGCCGATGCCACCGTCGCGCAATATCCCATGTGACATCCGGCGGGTTTTTTACCATACTCCGTTCGGACGCGAACCTACTCGCGGCCCATGGAGTGAGCCCCGTCTTGGCGTCTTCCGGATCGTCCCACCCAAACCGGCAATGTGCCGCCGGCGTGGCCTGCGTTGGCGTCGTCGGCGTCGTCCTCTTCCTGCTGCGCGATGAAACCCTGCCCGCGGTTACGGCGCTGCTCGCCCTGGTGATCATCTGGCTGGGCCTGGTTCCGGTGTTTCTGTACCTGCGCACACCGCGGGAGGAACGGCCCCCGTTCCCGTTGATGCCCCTGAGCGGCCTGTTCTATGCGGCGTTTTTCGGCCTGCCCGCCTTCTTCGCCTTTCGCCTGCGCGATCCCGAAACGGGAAAGATCAATTTCTTCGGCAACGGATTCATCGATGCCATCAGCCTGGAAGCCCAGACCCTGGTTATCGGCGGGATGGCCCTGATGTGGGCGGCATACGCCGGGTCCAGGCGCACGATTTGGCGGTCCATCCCCCACCTCAGGCTGCCTCACGCATTTTCGGCCGGCAGGTTGCGGGTTCTGCTATGGGCCCTCGCCGCGGGGTACTTGGCATACCTGTATTCCCCCGTGGTGCGGTCCCTGCCGTCGGTCGGGCAGTTCCTGCAACCGGTGGGCTACCTCGCCTTCGGCATGTTTTACCTGCTGTGGTGTCGCCGTGAATTGCCCCGATGGCAGGCGGTCGTGGTCTTGCTTGTCCTGCTGCCGCTGGGGTTTCTCGCCCTGCTGACGACCGGATTTCTGACACCCATTTTGATGTTCGGAGTCTTCTTCGCCGTCCTCTATCTCCATGTGCGCGGGCGTCCGCCATGGCTGGTGATTGTCGCGATCCCGGTCTTCTTCCTGGTGGCCTACCCGACCATGACCTATTACCGCGGGCATGCCTGGGGGGCCGCGGGACAAGGGATGACGACCCTGGAAAAGGCGCAAACGTTCGTCCGCGCGGTTATGTCGACGTACGGTTCGGTGGACCGGGGACGATTCGATCGGGAAACGATGGGCCTGGTCTGGCGCGTCTCCCTCATCCTTACTTTGACCCACGTGGTGGACAAGACGCCGGACCCGGTGCCCTACTGGGGAGGCGAGACCTATAAGCCCCTTTTCACCAGCATGATCCCCCGCGCCGTCTGGCCCGGCAAGCCGGAGGAGCGGACCGGCAACGCCTTCGGCCGGCGCTACGGGGTATTGGTCGAGACCGAGCGCCAGTTGTCGTTCAACCTCCCGTGGATCACGGAGATGTACGCCAACTTCGGCCGCGCCGGCGTCATCCTGGGCATGGCCCTGGTCGGCCTGTTGTTCGGGTTCCTCGAACGGTTTCTTGCCCGTCCCGGCATGACGGCCCTGGAATTCGTCACCGGGGCAACCATCCTGCTGCCGCTGTTCTTCCAGGAATCGAACTTTTCCCTGATGACCGGCAGCCTCCTGCCGCTGACGGTCAGCCTGTGGCTGTATTTCACCGTCGGCTTGCGGGTGCCGCTTCCGGACCTTCGCTTTTCCCGCCGCAAGGCCTGATGGCCGCGGCGGCTCGCCGGTCCGGCACTGGGCACGGTGCTCCTCCTTTTCGCCGCCTGCTTCGGGGCCCGCACGGTGGTTTTTGCCTGTGTGCGCGTGCTCGGGGATTTCGGGTGCCGGCCAACGGTGGTCTTGCCGGAGCCGGCGAGGCGGGTGAGCCAGATGACCATGACGGGCGCCCTTACACCGTCGAACGTCCGGAGATGGGGGCGGAATTCTACGGACACGGCTCGATGCGGCGAAACAGGAAATGGCTGGTGAAGTTCGGCATATATTTTTCGGACGGGCCTTTCGAGATCAGCGGGCCGTCCGCGCCTTCCATCCCGATGGGGATGAACCCGGGGTCACTGACAACGCGTTTCTCGATGCACAAGAACCCTTTCTTGGCCAGATTGAGGTGGAGGTCGCGCGAGAACAGCACCAGCGAATCTTCCACCCACGCCACGAGAACGTATTTTTTCGCGCACCGGTCGATGGCATCAAACAACCTGTCTTCGTAGGGAATCCGAGTAATGGTTTGAAAAAAAACCAGAAGGTCGCATTCGATATCGTTTTCGGGCGGGCCGAAGAAACCTTGTTTGATATCCAAGTGGGGACGGTGTTGATGGGCCCAGTCGACCGATTCGGTATTAGCATCAAGGCCGTACAGGTTCTTGAAGCCATTTTCACGCCACCGTTCCAGAAACCAGCCCGCCGCGCAACCGACATCGAAAATTTTGCAGCCCGGCTCGACGCGATCCTTGACAAAATCATAGGCGATGTCGAAGTGGCGCAGGGCGTTCTCCCTCTCGGGATGTTCGTTCGTATACTCGTAATCGAGCGGCGGCCGGTGTGACCACGATCCCTTTTCCCGCCTGGAACGAACGGGGCTCGTAAGAAAGGGAAGCGTGTATTCATCCTGATCCGAGGATATGACCTGGAATTTGAAGAACTCGTTGATTTCGCCGAACCTGGTCCTTTTGCGGAAATAATCTTCCGCCGAGGTGAACCGACGATGGGTCAGGCGCCAAATGGCGCGCCGAACGGGACCAAGGATCATTTCCTTCACTTCGAGAGAATTGGGGCTGAAGTCGAACCTCGGCGCTGACTTGGCGCGGCCGGTTCCACTTCCACGAACGTTCCGAAAAAGAAAACGGCCGGCTCCGCAATCAAATCGCCTGCCGGAATATGGCAGAGCAACCGGACCCTATCAAGCCCGTCGGCCGCCGGACCGGCGGGGACACCTTGGGGGATGGCCAAGGCGGCTCGCCGGCATTTCGCCGTCCCGGGGCCGGGATCGGTTTCTTGACTCGCCCCGGACCGGACCCTACCGTTCGCCGGGGACAGAGTGTACCAGCATGCAGCGGTTGATTCCTGTGGCACTGTGGATCTGGGTCGGCGCCGCGCTTGCCGCCTATCTTTTCCAGTTCCGCACCATTTTTGGCCAGATTCTGAAGGCGGGCGGACTCCTCTGATGGGGCCGCCGCTTCGGACCTGACCGCTCCACGGACGCAAGGCCCGCATGACGGCACTGGGCACGGTGCTCCTCCTTTTCGCCGCCTGCCTCGGGGCCGGCGCCGCCGTGCTCGCCTGTGTGCGCGTGCTCGGGGATTTCGACCGCGGCGAGGCGGTCGCGTGGAGTTTCGCCGCCGGCTTCGGGGTGATCGGATGGCTGGTTTTCTTTGCCGCCGCGTCCGGTCACATCCGGTGGGCCGAGATGCTTGCCCTTTGCCTTGTGGCGGCGGCGGGCATGATCCTCTTGCGCCCTGCCTTCGCCGAAGCGAAGCCCCGGCTTCGCGCAGGCAGGCGCGCCACGCCCGGCCGCCTTCCGTTCGCGCCCCGGGACTGGATCGGCCGCACCCTGCTGTGCGCCATCGCCGTGGCGCTCTTCTTCGATGTGCTGGAAGGGATGTCCCCGCCGGCGGACGCCGATTCGCTCGCCTATCACTTCGCGCTGCCCAAGCAGTTCGTCGCGGCGGGCCGGCTGGAGCTCGTCCCCCGCGCGGCCACGGGGTTGGTGCCCCTTCTGCCGCAGATGACATATCTGCTGGCGTTGGGCCTGGGCGGTGAACAGGCGCTGACCCTTTGGACCATGGCGAGCGGCTGGATGGCGAGCGCCCTCGTGTTCGTCGTCTGCCGCCGTTCCCTCGGCCTCAACTGGTCCCTCGCCGCGGCGCTGATTTACCTGACCACCCCGGCGATGCTCTATGGCGGCGGCACCGGCCAGGTCGAGGCCCGGCTTGCCCTGTTCGCCCTGGCCGGAGCCTTTGCGGTCGGCGACGCGGTGCGCACGGGGCGCATGGGGTATGCCGTCCTCGCCGGCCTGATGGCGGGGTTTTACGCGGGCGGAAAGTATTTCGGCCTTCTCTTCGCGGCCGCCTGCGCCGTGCCGCTGCTCGCCCGCCTGCCTGCGCACAGCCGCGCTTCGGCGAAGGCAGGGCGGGGCTGGTTTCCCCGCACCCTTGTCTACGGGCTGGCGGTTCTCGTTGCCGGTTTCCAGTGGTACGGCTGGAACTGGTACCACACGGGCGATCCCATATTTCCCGGGCTTTACGCGTTCCTGGACATCTCCGACAGCGCCCTTTGGGACCAAGAGCACAATGCCTATTTCTGGAACGTGTTCGTTCCCCTCCAGAGCCCGGCTCCGGTCAATCTGTTCTGGTTCCTGACGTACCCGTTCCAGGCCACGTTCGACCGCGTGGCGATGTTCCAATCGGCACGCACCGGGTTCGGACCGTACGGTCTGCTGGTCCTGCCCTTCGCGGTGGCGGGCGTGTGGCGTTTCCGGCACCGGCTCCTCTCCAGCCCCCTGGCGGCGCCGGCGGCCGTCGCGCTGGCGTTCTACACGCTTTGGTTCTTCAGCGGCGTGTCCCAGCTCATCCGCCACCTCCTGCCCGTCTATGCGGTGCTGGTCGTCTGCCTGACGGTGGCGGCGAGCCGTTGGGCCGCGGAGCGCAGGCTGGTACGGCCGCTGGCCGCGGCGGCGGGCCTCGCCATACTGATCCAGCTGGGCGGCGCCGGGGTGGTCGGGCTGAACTATGCGCGCTACGTCTTTTCCAGCGAGAGCCGGGAGGATTTCCTGCGCCGCAACGTGGGACGGTTCGCGCCCATCCCCTGGATCAACGCCAACCTGACACAGAACGACCGTATTCTGCTCGTCTATACACCACTGGTCTACCTGATCGAAGTGCCCAGCTACCCCGCCGAAGAGATGATCCAGATCCTGGTGGACCACTCGCCGCGGGCGCGGGACGTGAAACGGTTTCTCGAACAGCTGAAGGCCCAAGGCATCACCCACCTGCTGCTCGCCCAGAAGGTGTCGCCGGAGACGGGCACGATCATCGACACCGGCGACGAGGACCTCCGCCTCTGGACCTTCGCCGAAACCCTGCGCCGGGCGGGGTGCCTCACGATCATGAAGACGTTCGAAACCCGTCGCATCGGGTCGCGGACCCTGGCCGCGTTTCAACCGGTGTCGGGAGCCGAAACCGGTGGTGTCCTGAGGCTGGAAACCGAGGGCTGCCGGCTGTAATACCAAGGAGCGCTGATCATGACCCGACGAGCCGGCTTACCAAGGTTTTCGGCCCTAAGCGTGCGCTGTGGCGATGCGGGGCATCGCGAAGCGTGCGCGACGCCGTCCGAAAGCCTTGGTAAGC
>JADFHR010000109.1 GCA_022567015.1 Pseudomonadota bacterium | reverse complement strand
CTTGAGGCGGATGGTACCGCACTGGGCGCGGGCCATTCCGGTGCCCGCAAGCCCCAACCGCCGGATGGTCTCGATCAGTGTATAGGCGAGGCTGGAGAGCAGCAGGCGGAACTGGTTGGGCCACCACTTGTGGCACGAGGTGCGGTCGGCGAACAGATCGAGCTGCTGTTCCTTGATGCGGTTCTCCATGTCGCCGCGTTGGCAGTAGAGTTTCTCGTAGAGCTCTTGCGCCCCGCCTTCCAGGTTGGTGACGATGTAGCGCGGATTGGCTCCCTTGGGGCCGTGCTCGATGCGGGCGATCACCCGGCGCCCGGCGGTCCAGGTCCCGGCGGCGTAGCGGAACTCGCCGAACAGGCGCTGCTTGAGGCCTGTGCCGGCGAAGCCTTGAGCCGCCGTCTCCATCCACGGTGCGGCCAGATCATTGAGCCGCGCATTCTTGGCCAGGCCGGTGATGTAGCCGACGCCATGGCGCTCGCACCAGGACAGCATCTTGTAACGGCAGAAGCCGGAGTCTCCCCGGAAGATGATCCGCACACCGGGCCAGGCTTGGCGGAGCCGCTTGACCAACAGCGCCAGGATCGCCCAGGCATGCTTGGCCCCGTCGATCTTCGACGGGCGCAGATAACTGACCAGCAGCCGCTCGCCGCAGAACACATACAGCGGCAGGAAGCAGTAACGGTCGTAGTAGCCGTGGAAGAAACGGCCCTCCTGGCGCCCGTGCACCGGATCGTCGGTGGCGTCGAAGTCGAGGATCAGTTCGTCGGGAGGCGCCGAATGCGACGCGATGAAGCCCTCCACCAGAACCTCGTGGATACTCCACGCCCAGTCCCGGCCGGCGGCGTTCTCGAAGCGGCTCAGCGTCGACGGGCTGGCCAGGGCCCGGTCCCGCTCGGCCGCCGTCTGCAAGGCGAGATCGTGACGAAGGTCCGCGTGGTCGTTGACGTCCTCGTAACCCAGCGCCAGGGCGAACACCCGCTGGCGCAACATGGCGGCAAAACGATGCTCGACCTTCCCCCGCTGCCGGGCATCGCTCAGCCGCCGCGCCACCGAAGCCATCAGGCCCGACAGCCGGTCCGCCTGCCGAAGCAGCAGAACCCCGCCGTTGCTGGTGATGTCGCCACCCGAAAAATCAGCCTCCACACGCCGCTTCCGGCAGGCTGGAAAATCAAAGCTCAAAGAGGTACAATCCGTCACCGCCAAATCCCTCCGTTTGAGACAATCCATCTAATTGAATCATAACGGATAATCAGGATTTGGCGGTACCTTTTCGTGAATCTTTCGGGCTAGGAGCGCGGCGCGCCGTGATGCTGGAGCATCACAAGGGGCGCGCGACGACGTCCGGGGGCCTCGCAAGACCGCCCTTCGGGTCGCGTTTCCCGCTCCCTCGGGGCGTCGGGAACGCTTGCCGATGGGTCCCCATCGCCGGCGCGTCCCCTCCTGCCGAGGGAACGGGAAACGCGATCGTATGATACGCGAAATCGTGAAAGTAAGTACTTGGCTCACGACGCCCCGTTCCCGGCGAACAACCGGGCGCCCAGATGCCTCGTCCACGCGAGAAGCACCTTGTTGTATTCGCTGATGATGAGACTGGCGGTGCCGGGCCAGGCCCACCAGCGGTCCTGCTTGACGTTCTCGGGGAACACGGGATGGGGAACGAGCATGACGTCCGGCAGCACGTGGCGGAATTCCAGCAGGGTCCGGGGCATGTGATAATTCGACGTGACGATGCGCAGGCTGCGGTATCCCTGTTCCCTTACCCAGGTGGCGGTCTCGGCGGCGTTGCCGGCGGTGTTGTCGGCACTGTGACCGATCTCTATGCAGCACTTGACCTCGTCGGGCGTCCGCTGCGACAGCTCGAGAAGCGTGTCCACGTCCACACCGCGGTAGACGCCGGAAACGAACAGTTTCCCGGCCTTGTCCGCGGCCAGCAGTTCCAGGCCCGCGGCCAGCCGTCCGCTGCCCCCGGTCAGCACCACGATGGCGTCGGTGCGGATGCCGGGGTCCGCCACGTGCGCAGGAATGGTGGCGGCGAAGCGGAACAGGCCGGCGGTCCAGGAGACGGCGGCCACCAGGGCGGCGATGGCCAAGTATACCAAGATCCGCCGGGCGCGCCGGCGGCGGCGGAAGGTCAAGGTCGCCATTGGCCGTGCACCGTCGGCCCGGTAACCGCTTGGCCGTTCCGTTCGTGGGCGAGGGCGTGCATGGGATCGCTAGAGCATCCGGGCCAGGGTTCGCATCACGGTCAGGCGGGCGGTCACCATGGCGATGGCGGCCACCACCAGCGGCAGGCCGGCAAGGGCCGCCCAGTGTTGCGGACCCAACGAGACGTCGGGCAGGAGGCCGGCCTGCATGCGCGCCGCCAGGTAGCCGATGCCGAGCAACGTGGGCACGGCGAAAACCAGCCCTATGACGCCCCCGCGCAGCCCCATGGCCAGGGCGCGACCGGCGAACTGCCGGGCGACGTACGTGTCCTGGGCGCCGATCAGGTGCAACACCTCGATCGCCTCATGGTGGATGGAAAGCCCGGTGCGGGTGGTGAACACCACGGTGCCCGCGGTGGCCAGGCCGATGAGCAGCAGCACCGCCGTGGCCAGGGCCTCCACCGTACGGATAAGGCGGATCAGCCGCTCCAGCCAAACCCCGTGGTCGTCTACGGCGGTGCCGGGCACGGCCGCGGCAAGGCGCGTCGCCAGTGCGGCGGCGTCCACCTGGGCGCCCGGTTTCAATTCCACGTCGATGAGGCGGGGCAACGGCAGGTCTTTGGTGGCACCGCCCGGCCCCAGCCACGGTTCCAAAAGGTCCATGAGCCGTCCCTCGTCGATGAGCTGGGCCCGGGCCACGCCGGGAATCGAGCGCAGGATGCCGAGGGTCGCACGCACCCTGAGGGCGTCCTGTTCCGGGGTGTCGGCGGGCGCGATCTGCACCGTCAGGGTGTCGCCCATCCCCCTGTCCCAGCGCGCCGCCATGGTGTTGAGGAGCAGCATCCCGGCCAGGGCCAGGGCCGCCAGATAGACCATGAAGGCGATGAGCCAAGGCAAAAACCGGCCCAGTGCGTCATGGTCGAGCGGCAGGTCGGAGCGGCGGGCCCACATTCAGGCGGCGCTTTCCGAACTCTGTTCCGCGCGCGACCCGGACGTCGCCGCCGCGAATGCACCGGCCGCGGTTTCGCCGGCGGCCGGCTGGTCGGGCGTGTCCGTGTCCAGGCACCCGGCGTCGAGGCGCAGACGGGGATGCCCAAGGCGCCTGACCAGGGTTTCGTTATGGGTGGCGATGACGATGGTGGTTCCCAGTTTGTTGAGCTCCTCGAACAGATGCATAAGCCGCATGGCCATCCGGTCGTCGACGTTGCCCGTGGGTTCGTCGGCGAGCAGCAGTTTGGGCCGCGCGATGACGGCGCGGGCGATGGCCACCCTTTGCTGCTGCCCGCCCGACAGGATCGTCGGACGGATGTTCACGTGGTCCTTGAGCCCGACCCAGGTCAACAGCTCGACCACATGTTTGCGGATCTCGTTCTCCCGCACCCCGGCGACCCTGAGCGGCAGGGCCACGTTGTCGAAGGCCGAAAGGTGGTGCAACAGCCGGAAGTCCTGAAAAACGACGCCGATACGCCGGCGCAGAGCCGGCAACTGCCGGCGCGAGGTGGTGGCCATGTTGTGCCCGAACAGCGAAATCAGGCCCCTGGTCGGCTTCAGGGCCAGGTACATCAGCTTGAGCAGTGTGGATTTGCCGGCGCCGCTCGCCCCGAGCAGGAAATGGAACGAGCCGGGCGCCAGCGCGAACGAAATGTCCTGCAGGACCTCCGGTCCCAGGCCATAGCGCAGGCCCACGCTCTCGAAGCGAACCACGCAGTCGCTGCCCTCGGTGATCACCAATTTGCTCCCGGTTTTCCGGCCCACAATGACACGGGTCCCGCCCTTTCGTCCAGCGCTCTCCCGCCCCGCCACGGCTTGCTTTGCCGGGGGTGACAGCCTATAAACGCGGAGCCGTCACAGCCTGCCGCCGATGATTATAACCTGCCCGGCCTGTTCGATATTTTACTCCATCGATCCCAACCTGCTTGGCAGCGGGGAAAGGGTCGTGCGCTGCTCCAAGTGCGGCAAGCAGTGGCTGCAGGAACCTGTTGCCGCTGCCCCCGAGCCACCGGCTGCGGCGCCACCGCTCCCCGCACCGGCGTCCGGGCCCGCACCGGCACCCGAGCCCGAGCCTGAACCCGAGCCCGAGCCCGAGCCCGAGCCTGCACCGGCGCCCGAGCCCGAACCGGCACCCGAGCCCGAACCCGAGCCCGAGACGAAGCCGGAACCGGAGCCCGAGCCCGAGACGAAGCCGGAACCGGAACCGGAGCCCGAACCCGAATCCAAGCCCGAAGCGGAGACCGCGCCTGAAGCGGCTGCGGCGGGCGCGGAGGAAGCGGCGGGCGAAGACGGGGCGCCGGCTGGGGAGGAGGAGGCCGAACCCCTGTCCGAGGAAGCCCTGGACGCCATGATGGCGGAGAAGCCGGAGCCGGCGGAGGCCGCCTCAGGCGACGGCGACGGGGACAAACCCGGCGCGGTGGACACGCCGGAGGATATGCCCGAGCCCGAACCCATCCCGCAGGGGATCACCACTCCCCCGCCGCAGTCGGACGGGGAAAAAAAGATGGGGCTCGGCCTGCGCATCGCCATCTCGGCGGCGGTGGTCCTGGTCGTGCTCGCCGCCGGGCTGTACTTTGGGCGCGGGTCTATCGTCGCCTCTTGGCCGCAGGCGGAGGGGTGGTACGCGGCGGTGGGTCTCTCCGCCGGCGCTTTGGGCGACGGGCTGGAATTCCGCAACGTGAAGCCGGAGCGCGACGTCGAGAACGGCACCGACGTGCTGGTCGTGCGCGGCATCATCGCCAACATTTCCGACGTGCCGCGCGACGTGCCCCTGATCCGCGTCGCCATCTACGACGCCGACCGTGACCTGATTCAGTCGATGATTGTCTCACCGTCGAAAAGGCGGCTCGATCCCGGCGATACCATCCCCTTCCATGCCCGCCTGCTGAACCCGCCGGCAACGGCGCGCGGCGCGGAGGTCTTCTTCACCCGCGAAGAGGAAAACACCAAGGGATGATCGGCGCGGCCGGCCCCCGCCGCGCATTTCGCCTCTAGTGCCATCCTGTTGTGATAGAGGGTACTAAAACTGCCGCAACAACCTGTCGATGTAGTTCCGCTCGGTCTTCGGGCGCTGGCGTTCGCCGGCCCGGCGGCGCAGCTCCTCGAGGATTTCCCGGGCCCGGCGCATCTCCATGTGATCGGGAATCTTCACCGCACCGTCGATGCGGGCGCCGTAGGCGCCGCCGGGACGGCGCCCGAAAGGATCGCGGCCGGCTCCGGGCCGGTTCCTGAAGGCGCCGCCGAGACCGCCCAGGCGGCGGACGACCTGTTCGGCCACGCCTTCAATGCCCTGGCGCAGTTGGTCCAGGGCCTCCGTCTGCGCCGGCACCGCCCTGTCCGGACGGTCCACGGCAAGGGCGTCCACGGCATCCCGCATGGCGCGCTCGGCCTTGCCAAAGGGCCTTGGGATGGCGCCCAGGAAATCGTCCAGCCGCAACATCAGGCCGCCGAGTCTGCGGCGCAGGCCGTCCTGCTCGGCGGCGCCGCTTCCGGCTCCCGGCCGGCGCTCAGGGCCCTGCCCCTCACCTGCCCCGGGCATCGGAATCGAGCCGCGGGCGTCGCGCAACCGGCGGAACGTGTTGTCCAGGAGTCCCTGCTGGCGCCGTGTCAGGTCGCGCAGCCCGTCCATCAGCCGCCGCGCCTTGCGCGCGGCCTCCTGGGACGGGCCGCTGAGGGCGCCGGCGCGGATACCGTCCAAAAGCCGCTGCAGGTCGGCCAGCACCCGCCGCGCGGCGTCGACGGCACCGGTGCGGGCCAGCTCGCGCGCCTCTTCGATCAATTGCTGCAACTCGTCTTTTCCCATGAGCTGCATTTTCGCGCCCAGGGGCACTTCCATCGTCCTCCCCTGGCGCGCCAGCTCTTCGGTCAGGGCGGCCAGGTACTTTTCCAGCGCCCGTTGCAGGTCGTCCATGAGGCGCTCGATTTCCTCGGGATCGGCGTCACGGCGCAGCGCCGCCATCAGGCGTTCCTGGGCCTCCTTCAAGTCGCGCTCGGCGATGGAGAGTTCGCCGTCCTCGATGCGCAGCGCCGTGTCCCAAAGAAGCCTCTGCACCGAAACGACGGCCTCGTCTCGATCATCGAAGGTAAGGCGTGCCCGGGCGACGCGCAGCGCCAGATAAACCACCGTGTCGTCGAAAAAGTGCTGGGGATTGCCGGCGATCGATTCCAGGGCCGCCGCCACCTCCGCCCGCACCGCGGCGGACGGGGTGGCGAGTTTCTTGCGCTGTTCGACGATGGCCCGCGCCACCGGGTGGTTGAAGATCCTCTCGGGCAGCGCCAGTTCGACGGTTCCGCTCTCGCCCGTCTGCCCGCGCCCGTCCGTCACCGTCAAATGCACCCGTACCACCAGGCCCGCCCACGGGTGGGCGGTGAGGTTGTGGATGGAAGTTCCCTCGGCCGAGGTCGAGCCGGGGTCGGACAGGGGCAGCGACAGACGGATTGCCGACTCCCCGCCCGGCGCCGAGAGGCCGTCGGCGCGCCGGATCACCGCCGTCACCCCGGTAAGTCCATAGTCGTCGTTGGCCTCGTAATCGAGACGCAAGTGGGCGTTTCCGGTGCGCGCCGGCGGCCTGGGAAAGTACACCTCGGGCGGGGCGTCGGGGAGCACGCGAAGGGGCCATGCGGCCAGCTCCCGGCCGTCGTGCTCCACCACCAGCCGGTCGCCTTCGTCGATGGCGGCTTCGACCCGGTACCCGCCGCCGCCCGCGGACCCGATGGCGGTGAACTCGGTGACGCGCTCTCCCACCCTGAGCCGGGGGGCTTCGCCCAATCCCCCGACCTGGGCCAGCAGGCTGCTGCCCTTGGGGACTTCCACGACCCATTGGGAGTCGCGGTTGAGGAATATGGGCGCACGACCCGTGTACGCCGGCGGCGTGATCCAGACGTCCACGGTGAGCAACCCGGCCACGGCGCCGCCGAACTGCGGACTGAGCGCCCGCTGCAGGCGGTCGGCGGCGTCGCCGCTGCCGGCGGTGAGCGCGATGACAAGGAACAGAAGCACCGCCGCCCTGAACGCGTAGGGGTCGAGCCGGGCCAGGCCGGGGGCCGGCGGACGCACGCGCAGCCGCCGCGCCGCCTGCGCCATGCGCCGCAGATGGGCCCGCCACAGGGAGACCGCCGCCGGATCCTCGGCGCCCGTGGCAAGGCGGTCGTCCAACGCCGTCAGCGGCCGGTGCCGCAGTCCGCTGTCCCGTTCCAGGCGGTGGCGCGCCGCCGCTTCGTCGACCAGCCGGAATCCCTTCAGGCCACGCCGCGCCAGCACCGCGATCCCGGCCGCGAACGCGACCAGCACCAGCACATGCACTACCCCGGGCAACAGCGGAAGAAGATCGAGCAGCGCCACGCCGAGAAACAGCCCGGCGACGGCCGTCGCCGGCCACAGGCGCCGCCACAGGCGCTCCCAAAAGAGGGCCGCGCGGGCCAGCCCCAGGAGCACGGGATATTTGCGCCGAGCGCTCACCCGCCCGCCTCCCGGGCGGCCTTGTCGGGGGCCGCCAGCCAGGGAGGGAAGGACTCCAGGGCTACCATGGCGTCCACGCTCATGCGTTCGCGCACCACGGCGTACGCCGCGTCCTTGACCAGGGTCTCGGGCACCAGGGGCCGGGCGTTGTACGCCGACGCCATCACCGCGCCATAGGCCCCCGCGGTGCGCACGGCGAGAAGGTCGCCCGGCTTCATGGCCGGCAACAGCCGCCCTGTGCCGAACGTATCGGCGGTTTCACAAATGGGCCCCACCACGTCCACTTCCCTGAGCTCCGTCCCGGCCGCCGCCTCGGCCACCGGAACGATGGCGTGGGTGGCATTATACAGCGCCGGGCGCAGCAGGTCATTCATGGCCGCATCGACGATGACGAAGGTGCGCATCGCCCCTTCCTTGACGTGGACCACGCGGGTGACCAGGACGCCGGCGTTGCCGACGATGACGCGGCCCGGCTCCAGGATAATATGGCAGTCCAGATCGGCGATCGCCGATTTGACCGTGGCCGCGTATTCCTCGGGTGTCGGCGTCACCTCGTCGCCGTAGGAGATGCCCAGGCCACCCCCCAGATCGAGCCGTTCGATGGAGTGGCCGTCGGCGCGCAGCATGGCAACCAGATCCCGCATCCGCACATAGGCGTCCCGGAAAGGCGCCAGGTCCGTCACCTGCGATCCGATGTGCACGGCGACGCCGACCACGGAAATGGCGGGCATGGCGGCGGCGCGGGAGTACACCTCGCGGGCGCGCGTCCATTCGACGCCGAACTTGTTCTCGCTTTTTCCGGTGGTGATCTTCTCGTGGGTGTTGGCGTCGACGTCCGGGTTGACGCGGATGGCGACGGGGGCGTCGACGCCCAGGCTCCCGGCCACCTCGCCCAGGACGTCGAGCTCCGGTTCCGATTCCACGTTGATCTGCAGGACACCCGCCTTCAGGGCCGCCGCCATCTCGTCGCCGGTCTTGCCGACGCCGGAAAAGACGATCCTGCCGGGGGGAACGCCCGCCGCCAGGGCGCGCGTGAGCTCCCCGGCCGAGACCACGTCGGCGCCGGCGCCGAGCCGGGCCAGGGTGCCGATGACGGCGATGTTGGAATTGGCCTTGACCGCGTAGCAGATCGTCACGTCAAGGCCGGCGAAGGCGTCCGCGAAGACGCGGTAGTGGCGCTCGATGGTCGCCGTCGCATAGCAGTAGAACGGCGTGCCCACCTCTTCGGCGATGCGCGCCAGCGGCACCGCCTCGGCGCACAGCCGGCCGTCCCGGTACTGGAAGTGGTCCATGGCCCGGTCGCCTCGCCGCCCTCTATCGGGTCGGGTATTGCCGCGGGTATTGGCTGTCCGGGGGCGTATCCAGGTGCCCCTTGCGGCCGCAGGCGCCGAGCGGCGCCGCCATGGCCAGGACAAGCATGATGAGAAGAAGCTTGCGGATCATGGTCTCAACCCCGGTTTCCGTTCCCAGTCTATCCGAGGAACC
Organism: Pseudomonadota bacterium; assembly: GCA_022567015.1. GTDB lineage: Bacteria > Pseudomonadota > Alphaproteobacteria > Rhodospirillales > 2-02-FULL-58-16 > JACZQZ01. The sequence goes on along the minus strand of JADFHR010000109.1, from coordinate 1,256 downwards.
GCCGGCGCGCCTCGGCGGCGGCGCGGCGCACCGTATCGGGCGCGGTGCCGCCGAAGCTGGTGCGGCTTTTCACCGAATTCTCGACCCCCAGCACGTCGAACACGTCGGCCGTGATGCCCGCTTCCACGGCGCCCATTTCCTCCAGGGACAGGTCCTCCAGGCCGCAGCCCTTCTTCTCCGCAAGCCTGCCAACGGACAGAATAATTGGACCGGAGGCGTTCAGTGTTTGACGCAGCGCCTCATCTCTCCGGCAGGGATTAAAGAGAGATGTATCCACTCCCATGGAGATGACCGACGACGGAGTCTGCATGCTGACTCCCAGCGCCCTGGCCTCTTCCACCAACTGGTGGTTGACGGCCGTGAAATACTGGCACCTGTTCAACACCCATCGCTTCAACATGTTTCTGAAGCGGCCGCGCAGCGCATACATATCGGCTGCGTGGCATGTGGTCACAACGGGGGTATTGGTCAGCCATCCTACTATGATCGCGGTCAGGCCCTGGGGTATGACCCAGTGAGCATGCAGCACGTCGATCTTTTCGGATCGCACTATTCGCATGGCGGCAACGAATTCGCCAATGAAGAAGCAAGGTACCAACAGCCAAAGCAATTTATTCCGGCTCAGATTGGGCAGGATGCCTCCGTAAGCCAGCTTCTCGAATCGTTCCGGCCAGAAATAGCGAAACCTGAGTATCCGTAGCTCTCCCCATGTTTCGTCGGTTTTGCAACCGGGACCGTGTGGCGCAAGAACGGTTACGTCGAACTCTTCCGTCAGGCCGTCGGATAGCGTGTAAACGAAAGGAGGCTCCGTATCACCTCTCCACCTGGGAAATGTGCTCGCCAGCACGAGGATGCGTAATCGATGGCTATTCAACATATCCTCTACCTACGGTCGCTTACCCCATCGGCAGTCGAAACCTTGCCTATGGTGTATTTTCCGTATGCATTAGCCGGGCAGACAGTATGAATCGTCGGCATAGATTACCACTCAGCGGTGAAAAATCTGGGGAAAATTGGGTGACTATTGAATAGCTTCGACTTTCGGGTCCGTTCGTAAGTTGAACCATGCGTCTGAAAGGTTTTCGATGCCATTCGGCCGGTTAGCGCTCCTTGTCGCAGTATACCAACTCGTCGTCGCCATCGTCGCCATGGCATATATCGGTGCCCAGGCCACCGTCGAGCATATCGTTATCCAACCCCCCACGCAGGACATCATTCCCTTTCCCCCCCAACAGTACGTCGTTTCCTGGCCCACC
>JADFHR010000108.1 GCA_022567015.1 Pseudomonadota bacterium | reverse complement strand
CCCGGCTACGATATGCGGGGGACGCCCCCGCGGCCCCCGGCGTCGTCGCGCGCCGCTTGTGGTGCATGCACACCAAGGCGCGACGCGCTCCTAGCCGGAAACCTCGCAACGCCGTCGTATGGGCGCACTTTAGCTGATGCAGGCCACTAGCGCCGACGGGACAAACGGATTAATAGGAATCGATCATGTGCACCCTCGTCATCCTGCACCGCCCGGGCCACGACTGGCCGATCATGCTGGCGGTGAACCGCGACGAAATGGCCGACCGCCCGTGGGACCCGCCGGCGCGCCATTGGCCCGACCGCGCCTGGGTGGTCGCCGGGCTGGACCGCCACGCCGGCGGCACCTGGCTCGGCCTGAATGACCACGGCGTCGCCGCCGGCGTGCTCAACCGCCTGCATTCCCTGGGACCCAGACCCGGCTTCCGCAGCCGCGGCGAGCTGCCTCTGGAGGCCCTGGACCACGCCCGGGCGGCGGACGCCGCGGAGGCGCTGGCCCATATCGATGCCGCCAGCTACCGTTCCTTCAACCTTCTGATCGCCGACAGCGACAGCCTGTTCTGGCTGCGTTCCGCGGGCCGGGAGAACGGGACGGACGGCCCCTCGGACGTCGAGGTGATAGAGCTGCCGCCGGGCCTGTCCATGTTCACGGCGTATGACCGAAACGACCCCCAATCGGCCCGGATCCGCATGTATCTGCCCCAATTCGAGGCGGCGCGACCGCCCGATCCCGGCGCCGGGGACTGGTCGGGGTGGACGTCCCTGCTGGCAAGCCGGCTGCACGATGCCGAAGCCGGCCCGGGCGGCGCCATGAACGTGGCCGCCGAGGCCGGATTCGGGACCGTTTCGTCCTCCCTCATCGCCCTGCCCGCCGCCGGGCGCACAGGCGTGGGGCCGGTCTGGCTGTTTGCCGCGGGTCCCCCTGGGGATGCGCCATTCGATAAGATTTCCATTTAGTTTCAATAGATTACATGCGGCGTTGTCTTGTTGGTGGACACCTGCTATATGAGGTTCTCATACTGGGCACCGACCCCGGGCACACCCATCATTGGAAGAAGACGATGGCCAGACGCAGACAAATATACGAAGGCAAGGCGAAGATTCTTTATGAGGGGCCCGAGCCGGGTACGCTCGTGCAGTATTTCAAGGATGACGCCACCGCCTTCAACGCCAAGAAGAAAGGCGTCATCGCCGGCAAGGGCGTTATCAACAACCGGATTTCCGAGTACCTCATGACCCGGCTGAGCGAGATCGGGATTCCCACGCATTTCGTGCGCCGCCTCAACATGCGCGAGCAGTTGGTGCGCGAAGTGGAAATTATACCCGTAGAAGTAGTAGTCCGCAACATCGTCGCCGGCTCGCTGGCAGTGCGCCTGGGCATGAACGAAGGGACGCCGCTGCCGCGCTCCATCGTCGAGTACTACTACAAGTCCGACGCCCTGAACGACCCCATGATCACCGAGGAGCACATCACCGCGTTCGGCTGGGCGACGCCCCAGGATCTGGACGACATCATGTCCATGGCGTTGCGCGTCAACGATTTCCTGAGCGGTCTGTTCCTCGGCGTCGGCATCCGCCTGGTCGATTTCAAGTTGGAGTTCGGCCGGCTCTGGGAAGACGATCAGATGCGGATCGTCCTGGCCGACGAAATCAGCCCCGACTGCTGCCGCCTGTGGGACATGAAGACCAACAAGAAATTGGACAAGGACCGCTTCCGCCGGGATCTCGGCAACGTCGAGGAAGCCTATCAGGAAGTGGCCCGCCGCCTGGGCATCCTGCCGGAAAGCGGCCCCAGGGACATCAAGGGCCCGTCGGTCATGCAATAGTATAAGGGCGGGGAAGCGTGAAGGCGAAAGTCCACGTGACCTTGAAAAGTGGCGTGCTCGATCCGCAGGGAAAGGCGGTCCGCAACGCCCTCTCCTCCCTCGGCTTCGGCGGCGTCACCGGCGTCCGCCAAGGCAAGTACATCGAGATCGACCTTGACGAAACGGACCCCGCCCGGGCCCGCGAGGCCGTCGACGCCATGTGCAAGAAGCTGCTTGCCAATACGGTCATCGAGAATTACGCCATCGAGATCGCCGAGTGATCGGACGATGCGAAGGGGACCAAGGGTTTAATGGAGTTTGAATGGGATGAGGAAAAGCGAAAAAGGGTAATTCGAGATCATGGAGTAGACTTTGAAGACGCTAAAAGAGCGTTTTCCTTTCCGCGCATCGAGGACGATGACCTCGAGCAGTCTGAAACCGAAGACCGTGTCAAGATGATCGGGTGGACCGGTAGCAGGGTAATCGTGCTAATATATACGGAACGCAGGGGAAAAATTCGGCTGATCACAGCCCGCTATGCCGATGTGGAAGAAGAGCTTTTGTACTATCAAACCTTTTTCGGCGAGCCCTTCTAGCGATTTGCACCATGAGTCGGACTAAGAAGTGCGACAAGGAAAACCCCCCAACCACTGCAGGGGATTGGGTTGGTGCACGGCAGGTTTATCCTGGGAACGGCCCGAAGAGGAAGATAATGAACCCTGATAAATTTCACATCTATAGAGCGTCTAATGATCATGGCCTGTTCGCGATTACGTTTTCGGAATATATGGCGAAACTACCACCCTGCCCAGGCGACGGTAAATGGGAACAATTCAAAGTTGTCGTTGAAACTGGACAGCAAAGGGTCGGATTTTCTGAAGAAGAGGCAAAAAAAGATATTATGAAACAGGGTTATCACCTTTGCAAAGTGGACGTTAAAGTTGAGGAGATCGTTAACGTTAGTCGATAAAAATTTCGTGGTTATATTTGTTCGCTTTTCAAGAGCCCGTCTATTGCGCAAATATTATTTGCTCTTTTGCGGTGTCCTGATCCGTAAATGAAAGCCGCCGTCATCGTCTTCCCCGGCTCCAACTGCGACCGCGACGTCCGCGTGGCGCTGGGACACAGCATGGGCAAGCCGCCGGCCATGGTGTGGCACCGGGAGACCGCCCTGCCGGCGGTCGACCTGATCGTCATCCCGGGCGGCTTTTCCTACGGCGATTACCTGCGCGCCGGCGCCATGGCCGCCCATTCGCCGGTCATGGCGGCGGTGGTGGAGCGGGCCCGCAAAGGGGTGCCGGTGCTGGGAATCTGCAACGGCTTTCAGATCCTCACCGAGACCGGGCTGCTGCCCGGGATGCTCATGCGCAACGCCGGGCTCAAGTTCGTCTGCCGGGACGTCCATCTGCGCGTCGATGCGGCCGACACCGTGTTTACCCGGGGCTACCGCGAAGGCCAGGTGATCCGCATCCCGGTCGCCCATCACGAGGGCAATTACTTCGCCGACGAGGACACCCTCGAGCGCCTGTTCGGCAACGGCCAGGTGGCCTTCCGCTACTGCCACCCGTCGGGCGAGGTGGCCGCGGACGCCAATCCCAACGGCAGCCGGCGCAATATCGCCGGCATCCTCGACGACAAGCGCACGGTGCTCGGCCTCATGCCCCACCCCGACCGGCTGGCCGACGCCGCCCTCGGCGGCACCGACGGCAGGGCCATGTTCGACGGCCTGGTGGAAGCCCTGGCGGCATGACCGCGCCGGCCGGCAAAGGCGCCGAACGCCACGGGCTCACCGAGGACGAATACGGGCGCATCCTGGACATCCTCGGCCGCGAGCCGAACGAGACCGAGCTCGGCATCTTCTCGGCCATGTGGAGCGAACATTGCTCGTACAAATCGTCGAAGAAGTGGCTGAGGACCCTTCCCACGGAGGCGCCCTGGGTGATCTGCGGCCCCGGCGAGAACGCCGGCATCATCGACATCGGCGACGGCCAGGCCGTCGTCTTCAAGATGGAGAGCCACAACCACCCGTCGTTCATCGAGCCCTACCAGGGCGCGGCGACCGGCGTCGGCGGCATCCTGCGCGACGTGTTCACCATGGGCGCGCGTCCCATCGCCAACCTCAACGCCCTGCGCTTCGGCAGCCCCGACCACCCGCGGACCCGGCACCTGGTGAACGGCGTGGTGGCGGGCATCGGCGGCTACGGCAACTGCGTCGGCGTGCCCACGGTCGGCGGGGAGTGCACCTTCCAGGCCTCCTACGACGGCAACATTCTGGTCAACGCCATGACCGTGGGCGTGGTCGACAAGGACAAGATCTTCTATTCGGCGGCGTCGGGCGTCGGCGCCCCGATCGTCTACGCCGGCTCGAAGACGGGGCGCGACGGCATCCACGGCGCGACCATGGCCTCGGCCGAGTTCAGCGACGATTCGGAAGAAAAACGCCCCACCGTACAGGTCGGCGATCCGTTCACCGAGAAGCTTCTTCTGGAGGCCTGCCTGGAACTGATGGCCACCGACGCCATCGTCGGCATCCAGGACATGGGGGCGGCGGGGCTGACGTGCTCGTCCTTCGAGATGGCGTCCAAGGGCGGCGTCGGCGTGGAGCTGGACCTGGACCGCGTGCCCATGCGCGAAGCCGGCATGAGCGCTTATGAGCTGATGCTTTCGGAAAGCCAGGAGCGCATGCTGATGGTGCTGAAGGAGGGCCGCGAGGACGTGGCCCGCGCCATCTTCGAGAAATGGGAGATCGACTTCGCCGTCGTCGGCCGCACCACCGACAGCGGCCGCATGGTCCTGAAGATGGGCGGCGAGGTGGTCGCCGACCTGCCCATCGACCCGTTGGCCCTGGCCTCTCCCGAATACGACCGCCCGTGGACGAAAACGCCGGAGCCCATACCCACCCCAACCATTTTACCGGGCGATGACGTATCCCCCATCGACATGCTGCGCCGCCTGCTGGCGAAACCCGACCTCGCCTCGAAACGCTGGATCTGGGAACAGTACGACCACATGGTCATGGCCGATACCGCGGGGCGGCCGGGGGGCGACGCGGCCGTGGTCCGCGTGCACGGCACGAAAAAGGCGCTGGCCATGACCACCGACTGCACGCCGCGCTACTGCGCCGCCGATCCCGTCGAAGGCGGCAAACAGGCGGTCGCCGAGGCGTGGCGCAACCTGACCGCGGTCGGGGCGAAGCCGCTCGCCGTCACCGACTGTTTGAACTTCGGCAACCCGGAGAAGCCCGACATCATGGGCCAGCTCGTCGGCTGCATCGAAGGCATGGGCCAGGCCTGCCGGGCGCTCGATTTCCCCGTCGTCTCGGGCAACGTGTCGCTCTACAACGAGACCAGCGGCAAGGCGATCCTGCCGACCCCGGCCATCGGCGGCGTCGGGCTGTTGCACGACATATCCAAACGGGCGTCGCTCGCCTTCAACGCCGAGGGTGCCGATATCGTGCTGATCGGCGAAACCAAAGGCCACATCGGTCAGTCGCTTTATATGGAGGAAATTCAGGGACCGTCGGGATTCGCGCCGCCGCCCGTCGACCTCGAGGCCGAGCGCCGGAACGGTGATTTCGTGCGCCGGTTGATCGAGCAGGGCCGCGTCACCGTCTGCCACGACCTGTCCGACGGCGGGCTGCTGGTGGCGCTGGCCGAAATGGCGCTGGCCGGAAGCATCGGCGCCTCGATCACGCCGCCCGCCGATCTGGATAAGGGCCTTCAGTCAGGCTGGCTGTTCGGCGAGGACCAGGGGCGCTACCTGGTGACCACCGATGATCCCGAAACCCTGCTCGGTGCGGCCGAAAAGGCCGGCGTTCCTGCGTTGCGCATCGGCGCCACCGGGGGCGGGACGCTGGCCGTCGGCGGATCGGGCGCCGTCTCCGTGGCCGAACTCCGGGAAATCCACGAGGGCTGGCTGCCCGCCTATATGGCATCGGCGTGAGGCGCCCGGCCCCCCCTGAGGAGGGGCCGGGCCCGACATCTCGTTGACACTCGGTGGGCACGGCCCTATATGCGTAAAACCCATTGGCCGCCGGGCTCCGAGGCGGCCGGACAGGTGATTTCCGGAGGCCGCAACCATGGCGATGGACGCCATCGAGATCGAAGACCTGATCAAGGGGGCCATCCCCGATGCGCGGGTGACCATCGAGGACCTGCGCGGCGACGGCGATCATTACGCCGCCCTGGTCGTCTCGGCGGCGTTCAAGGGAAAGACCCGCGTGCAACAGCACCAGATGGTGTATAATGCCCTGCAGGACAGGATGGGCACGACGTTGCACGCCCTGGCCCTGCAAACCAGCGTCCCCGAGGACGCGTAAATACGCAACAGCCGAGGGAAAAGGACATGACCGACCACCCCACCTCAACCCGCATTCAAAAGGAAGTCGACGAAAACTCGGTCGTCCTGTTCATGAAGGGCACGCCCATGTTTCCCCAGTGCGGATTTTCCGCCGCGGTGGCGCAGGCGCTGACCCAACTGGGCGTCAAGTTCAAGGGCATCGACGTCCTCATGGACCCGGACATCCGCGAGGGCGTCAAGGCGTTCGCCGACTGGCCGACCATCCCCCAGCTTTACGTGAAGGGCGAGTTCGTCGGCGGCGCCGACATCGTGCGCGAGATGTACGCAAGCGGCGAACTGAAGACCCTGTTGGACGAAAAGGGCGTCGAATTGGCCGGCTGACGGCGGTTCCGGGGGAGATAAACCAAAGGGCCGCCGCGGCGGCCCTTTTTGCTTGCCCGCCTCACCGCCAAGCGGCCGGCGGCGCAAGGGCCGCGGCGTTCCTCAGCGCGAGTAGAACTCGATCACCAGGTTGGGCTCCATCTGCACCGGGTAGGGCACGTCGGCAAGCTTCGGGGTGCGAATGAAGGTGCCCTTCATCTTCCTGTAATCCACTTCGACATAGCCCGGCACGTCCCGTTCCGGTGAATCGATGGCCTCGAGCACCTTCGGGATGAAGGGGTCAAGACTTGACCCCTTCACGCCCACTTACCGCCGTCCGCAAATACAAAAACGCCGCGTCCGTATTGCTCGCCGTCCTTCCAGTCGCCCTCGTATCTGGCGCCGCTCGCCCAAACCTCAACACCGCGTCCGTGCTGCCCGCCGTCTCTGTATAGTCGTCCGCATTCCTACTGTGTGCGTCGTGTGTTCATTCGTCTAATGTTTTTTGGTTTATGATCTCCTTAATTCTTGCGCCCTTTAGCGTTATTCGATCTTGTAGTTTTTCCAGTATGCCTTTGCCGTTTCGTCTTTAGAAGCAGCTCTAATAGCGTCTAACACTTCATTCTTTTCTTAATTCCTATTTTTTTAATATTTGATTTTAGGACTTCTTCAATTACGACTGTACCAACAACAGCAGCAACACTGTCTTTACCACCAAAAAGAAACCTGACGAGCGGGTAAAGAAAAAAGCAAGGACAAGCAGTAAATATAAGGAACACGCCAAACAAATTTTCTTTCGTTATAAGAAAAATGCCAACTGGCAGACAAAAAAAGCCAAGAAAATAAAACATAGAAGACTTTATTCGTTCAGTTTTATTTCCACGTAATGTCTCTACTGTTTCATATATTTTCAAATCAGTGACCTTTGCGTTCCAAACAGCGTAGTGCGCCTTGTTCTCAACCTGCTGTCAGCGTCCTTCCGCCAATGCCGTTGTCGTTGCCAATTCCCCAGCAAAAAAAAGCCGCTCAGCGTCTCCGCCAAGCAGCTTCTCTTTAATCAATCCATCCTCTCACACTCATATTTTGGACGAGAGACAATAGTGTCGAAATCTATAATCCCACCAAACCTCTCGTTTCTCATTCTGAGTTTTGAAAAATCAAAATCAAAAACATAAACTGGGGAATTTAGCTCCACATCGTCTCCAACCGCAAAAGCAACAGCCCTCAGCTTGTTTTTAGATGCCCAAATCGTTTTCCATTCGCCATATCCCTTCGTCAATGGGTATTTTAGCTCCAAGTCCTCATCAATCGTTATTTTGTTAAATTCCGTATCTAACCTCACTACAAATCTTGTTATAAAAACTCTTTTGTTATTCTCAACAACCCATCGCCTACATTCCATTACTTTTTCATCCGCTTGCGCTGCGCTTCCCCAAGCCACCAGCGCCGCCATCAGCACGCCCAAAACTTTCGCCATCGCCAACCTCCCGCGACGAAAATGCCGGTCAGCGTCTCCGCTTCTCTGTTGCCACTACTGCGACGCCTCTCAGCAGCGCATCTGGTGATAGCGGTTAACGCGAGTAGAACTCGATCACCAGGTTGGGCTCCATCTGCACCGGGTAGGGCACGTCGGCCAGACCCGGCGCCCGCACGTAGGTGCCCCGCATCTTCTTCACGTCCACGTCCACGTAGTCGGGGATGTCCCGTTCCGGCGACTCGATGGCCGCCAGCACCAGGGGCAGCTCGCGGGACTTCTCCTTGACCTCGATGACGTCGCCGTCGCTCACCAGATAGGACGGGATATTGACCCGCTTGCCGTTGACCCTGATGTGGCCGTGGTTGACGAACTGGCGCGCGGAAAAGACGGTTGGCACGAACTTCATGCGGTAGACCACCGCGTCCAGGCGGCGCTCCAGGATGGCGATGAGGTTCTCCGACGTGTCGCCGCGCCGGCGCACGGCTTCCTGGTAGTAGCGGCGGAACCGGCGCTCGCTGATGTTGCCGTAATAGCCCTTGAGCTTCTGCTTGGCCATCAGCTGGGTGCCGTAGTCGGAGGACTTGCGGCGGCGCTGGCCGTGCTCGCCGGGACGGTAATCGCGGATGGTGACGGGACTTTTCGGACGGCCCCAGAGGTTGACGCCGAGGCGGCGGTTGATCTTGTACTTGGCCTTGATGCGTTTGGTCATAGGCGTTCACCCGTTGACTGGGTTGGTGTTGTCCCGATAGGTCCAAGGGGACGGGGCGCGTGGCGCCCGCGTTCTCGGGAATGCGGCGGCGGAGTATACGCCCTGGCCGCCCGAAGTCAATTTCGCCGGATGCCCGCTTCAACAGGCCTCAGGAGGATTCGAGCTCGGTGTCCCAGTACAGGAAGTCGCGCCAGCTTTCGTGCAGGTAGTTGGGCGGAAAGGTGCGGCCGTTTTCCAGCAGCTCGAAGTTGGTCGGCTCGTACGGCCGGCGCAGGGGAAAGACCCGCGATTCGCTCGACAGGCGGTGGCCCTTGCGCAGGTTACACGGCGCGCAGGCCGTCACCACGTTGTCCCACACGGTGGTGCCGCCGCGCGAGCGCGGAACCACGTGATCGAAGGTCAGGACCTCGGTCTGGAAGCCGCCGCCGCAGTACTGGCAGGTGAAACGGTCGCGCAGGAACACGTTGAACCGGGTGAAGGCCGGCCGCCGCGACATGGGAATGTAGTGCTTGAGCGAAATCACGCTGGGCAGGCGCATCGCCATACTGGGCGAGTGCACGTAGCGTTCGTATTCCGACACCACGTTGACGCGCTCGAGAAACACCGCCTTGATCGCGTCCTGCCACGGCCACAGGGACAGCGGAAAATAGCTCAACGGCCGGAAATCGGCATTGAGGACCAGGGTCGGACAGTTTTCAATCGCCAGAGACAATCGTGTTCTCCCAGTCAAGGGCGCGGAGAATACACGGATACACGTTGTTTGCCAATGATCCCGCGCCCCGCCCCGGGCGCGGCGCGGGCAGCGTCTACGGGCCGCCCGCGCCGAACAGGCCGGCGACGAACGCCACGCCCAGGCGCACCCCGTCGTCGTCGATGCCGTGGCCCAGGCCCGGGCAAACGTGGGACTCCACCTGGATGCCGGCCGCCTCGAGTCCCGCCACCGCCGCCGGCAGCGCGTCGACGGGAATGACCGGGTCCGCGTCGCCGTGAACGAGCAGCACGGGCGGCCGGGAGCGCACCTCGCCGGCCAGCGCCTCGGCGCCCGCCAGCATGCCCGAGTAGCCGACGATGCCGGCCACGGGCCTTTCCCGCCTGAGCCCCACGTGCAGGGCCATCATGGTGCCCTGGGAAAAGCCGATGAGGACCAGGCGGTCCTCGCCCAGGCCGTGCTCGGCCAAGCGGGCGTCGATGAAGGCGTCGAGGATGGGCGCCGCGGCCTGGACACCGGCCAGCCGGGCCTCGGGCGAGAAGTCGCCGATGCTGAACCACTGGTAGCCGACGGGCGCCATGTCGAAGGAAAACGGCGCATGGGGCGAGAGGAACAGGGCGCCCGGCAGCACGCCCTGGAAACGGGGCGCCAGCCCGAGCAGGTCGTTGCCGTCGGCGCCGACGCCGTGCAGAAAAATGGCCAGTTGCTCCGGCGCGCCCCCGGAGGCGGGGGCAAGGCTGGGGCCGTCGAGGCGTGGAAGCTCGGGCATGGGGTCCTTAGTCGATCGGTGGACGGCATCGGGTGGCCGAGTGGTACCCGAACAGGCGTGCCGTTGTCACCCCATGTGTGCATGGGCCGGGGGGAAACGCGTCGCGGGTTGTCAAGGGCAACCGGGCTCCACGGTGGGGCACCAACACCGGCCTGCCGGCGGCGCGGCCGGGTTAGCCGTGCAACCCGCCGAGCAGGTCCACATATTCAGGATCGCCGGGCCCGATGAAGCCGTGGCGGCT
>JADFHR010000291.1 GCA_022567015.1 Pseudomonadota bacterium | reverse complement strand
AGTGGCCTGTATCAGCTAAAGTGCACCCCTACGATCGCTTTTCCCGTTTCCTCGGCAGGAGGGGAGGCGCAGGCGATGGCGGCCCATCGGAAAGCCTTCCCGACGCCCCGGGGGGCCACCGGGGGGTGTCCCCCCGACACCGTATGCGGGGGGCGCCCCCGCGACGCCCCGAGGGGACGGGAAAAGCGACCCGAAGGGCGGCGTTGCGAGGCTTCCGGACGCCGTCGTATCGGTGCAATTTAGCTGATACAGGCGAATAGGCCGACTACAGGCCGCCTTCCAGCCTCAGCCAGCGGTAACGGTCGAGGGACGGCACGACGAAGTGCGTGATGACGGGGTCGGCGGCGCCCATGGGCAGCACGTCGATGGGGATGGGCGTGCCGGCGTCGCCCCGGGCCCAGACCTTGCGGAAGAAGTCGGCCATGTCCCTGACCCGTTTTCCGCCGACGCCCATGATGATGTCGCCGGCCTTGAGGCCGACCTTCTCGGCGGGACCGCCGGCGGCAACCCGGACGATGAAGACGCGGCCCCGGTTCTGCTCCGTGTAAAGCCCCAGCCAGGGGTGCGACGGCCGCGACGGACGCCCGTGCTCCAACAGGTCCGCGAGGATGGGCTTGAGTCCGTCGATGGGCACGAACATGTTGCCGGGCCCCGGTGTCGCCGGCGCGGCCGCGTCGTTGACGAACAGCGAGCCGATGCCGAGCAGGCGCCCGTCGGGACCGATCAGCGCGGCGCCGCCGTACCCGGGATGGGGCGGGGCGGTGAATATGGCGTTCTCCAGCAGGTACTCCCAATACCCGGCGAAGGGACGGCGCGACACCACCCGGGCCGGAGTCACGGGGCGCACGCCTTCGTGGCTGACGGCAAGGACCATGTCTCCTTCGGCGAGCGCCGCCGAATCGCCCAATGCCACGGGTTTGATGCCGAGCGGCCTGTCGGCGCGCAAGAGTCCGAAGCCGGTGTTGTGGTCATACCCGACAATCGTCGCCGGGACGGCCTTGCCGTCCGGGGTCAGGACCTCGGCCGCCTTCGCCTCCAGAATCAGATAGCCGATGGTCAGCACCAGGCCGTCGGCGCCGATGACGACGCCGCTGCCCTCGCGCTCGGTGCCGAGGGAGCCCGCGGTGCGGGCGTCGGCGCGGATTTCGGCGCGCACGCCGACCACCGCGCGCAGCACCTCGGCGATGGAGTCGGCGGCGGGCGGCTCGGCGGCGCGCGCCGTCCCCGCCGGGCTCAGCAGCAGCGCGGCCAGGCCGGCCGCGGCCAGCGCATGCCGCGCCGTCGGCAACCGGGTGCACATGATGGTCATGGTGGTTCCCTCCGCCCGCCGGAATGCGGCGATTGGAACCAATGTAAATGGGCCGCCGGGAAAGGCCAGGAAAAAGGGCGCGTCGGCGCGTCGCCGCGCCGTGTCGTTCGGCGACGGTACGTCCGTTCTGCCAGGGACAGCGCCCGCCCGCGTGCTATATTCCGCCCATGTCCGATCCCTTCGAGCTCACCGGCCCGGCGCTGGTTCATATCTTCGAGTTGCTGCTCGAAACATGGGAAGTACGTTGAAATGGAGAAATAGGAGGCCAACAGGTTGTCGAGACGCGGCCAATCTGTAGAAACTAATGAACCGTACGGATTTTCAAATTCTAGCGGCGACTCGAAGAAAAGAGGCTAAGCGCCTTCTCGATGCCGATTATTGGGATGGCGCCTACTATCTTTCGGGGTATGTTGTGGAACTCGCGCTCAAGGCGCGCATAGCAAAGACTTTCATGCGGCACACTTGGCCAGACAGGGATTTCATACTCAGTATCCACACTCATGATTTAACAAAATTGGTGAAGGCGGCGGGTCTCGGTCCGCATTTAGACCAGGAAATTGCAACGAATCGAGGGGTTGCTGTTAACTGGGAAATCGTAAAGGATTGGAATGAACATAGCCGTTATAAGCGCTGGTCGGAGCTACAGGCACGCGATCTGTACCGTGCTGTGGTCAATCCTAAAACCGGGGTCCTGCCATGGATAAAAAGGCACTGGTAGATAGGGACATAAAAGCCGGAGAGGAATTGATAGGGAAGCTTGACGAGAAAGGTTTCCCGTTCAACGCGGCGCTTTGGTATTTCGATCCGGACGCCGAAGACTGGCGTTTTATCATTGCAACGGACCTCGTTCAAACGTTAGGTCCCCACAAAACCTATGAACGCCTTCATCCATACTTGGCCCCGTTTAGGGATGAGTCCGAATTGACGCCGATGAACGTTACGGCCGTCACTCCTACCGATGATCTGATCCGGCTTCTTGCAAGTGTTATCCAGACCGGCCCCGGTCCTGGGGTCTCGCACATTCGGTTCACCGGCAATGTCGTCAACGGAACTTTCATCGAGGATGCATATATCTACCGTTTGCGCTTGCCTGCCGCTGGAAAAAGCAGGACGCGCACAAGGATTCGGAAAGGGAATCACGCAACTCGGAAGTCCCGCGTGGGATAACTTGATTCTTTCTCCCTTCTGCTCTCTTTGTGAACCGTCGAAGTCTTAGACCCCAGGTCTGAGAAGGAGTTGTCGTCGCGGAGGTGGTGTAATACCAAGGGTCGCTGATCATGACCCGACGAGCCGGCTTACCAAGGTTTTCGGCCCTAAGCGTGCGCTGTGGCGATGCGGGGCATCGCGAAGCGTGCGCGACGCCGTCCGAAAGCCTTGGTAAG
>JADFHR010000107.1 GCA_022567015.1 Pseudomonadota bacterium | reverse complement strand
CGCACATTTGCTTCTACGGCCTGTACGCGCCGCTGAACGAGGAATTCCTGCGCCGGCTCGGTGGCGGGACCATCCTCGGCGGCGAGTTCGAAAGCGGCCTGGTGAGCCTGTATCAACGGCTCTCGGCGAACGGCGCGCCGTCCCGGCGGGCCCAGAGCGAGCCCCTGATCTCCCTTGCCAAGCAGCGGTTCCGCGTTCCCGACCGCAGCGGCCTGCCGGCGCTCGAACGCTACGCCCATCTGGAAACGGGCAACGGCGGGCGGCGCACGGCCGGCTACACGGAGGCGAGCCGCGGCTGTAAGCACGTGTGCCGGCACTGCCCGGTGGTCCCGGTCTATGGCGGACGGTTCCGCGTCGTGCAACTGGACGTGGTGATGGAGGACGTGCGCCGGCAGGTTGCCGCGGGGGCCGGCCACATCACCTTCGGCGATCCGGATTTCTTCAACGGCGTCGGCCATGCCATGCGGCTGGTGGAGGCGTTGAACGGGGAATTTCCCCGGCTCACCTATGACGTCACGATCAAGGTCGAGCACCTGCTCGACCATGCCCGCCATCTGGGGACCCTCGCCCAGACCGGCTGCCTATTCGTCACCACGGCGGTCGAATCCGTGGACGACCGCGTCCTCGGGCTGTTGGACAAGGGCCATACCCGGGCCGATTTCATCGAGGCGGTCGGGCTAACCCGGGACGCCGGCCTGACCTTGTCGCCAACCTTCATCCCGTTCTTGCCCTGGACCACCCTGGAGGGCTATCTGGATCTGCTCAACCTGGTCGCCGAGCTCGACCTGGTCGCCCACGTGGCGCCGATTCAGCTTGGAATTAGGCTGCTCCTGCCCAGGGGATCGTGGCTTCTGCGGGTGCCGGAACTGACACCCCATCTCGGCGACTTCGACCCCCGCGCCTTAAGCTACCGCTGGTCCAATCCCGATCCCAGGGTCGATGGGTTGTGGGAAAAGGTGGCTCGGGTCATCGAAGAGGGCGAGGACGCCGGCCGCCGCGATGTGTTCGAGAAGATCTGGCGTCTCGGCCGCGACGCCCTGGGCCTGCCGGTGGCGCCGGCGCCCGGTCGCCGGCACGCCGAGGCCTGCCCTCCACATCTCAGCGAGCCCTGGTATTGCTGCGCCGAGCCCACGTCCGATCAGTTCGCGCGCCTTTAGCGCCGGCGCGCCGGAAGGTCGCTTGCGTGGGCGCGATGAACCCGCGGCGGGGGATGGATGACCGTTGAGGCCATGGGGCGGCTGCTTTTACTGGTTCCCACCACGTCCTATCGCGTCGGTGATTTCCTCGACGCCGCCCACCGGCTCGGCGTCGACGTCGCCGTCGGCTCGAACCAGCGCCAGGTCCTGGAACAATTCTCCAAGGGCAAAACGGTCACCCTCGATTTCACCGACCTCGAAAAGGGGGTCGCGCAGATCCGCGCCTATGCCCGGGACTATCCCCTGCACGCCATCGTCCCGGTGGACGACGAGCCCGTCCCCCTGGCCGCCGAAGCGTCCCAGGCCCTCGGCCTGCCCCACAACACGCCGGAGTCGGTGGCGGCGACGCGCGACAAGTACCGCCTGCGGACCCGCCTGGCCAACAGCGGCCTGCCCTCGCCCTGGTTCACCGTGGTTTCCGTCGATGACGATCCGGCGCCCGCCGCCCGGGCGGCGGTCTATCCGTGCGTGCTCAAGCCGCTCGCCTTGTCGGCCGGCCGCGGCGTCATCCGCGCCGACGATGCCCGGGCCTTCACGGCGGCGTTCCGCCGCATCGCCCATATCCTGACCCAGCCCGACGCCGGGACCTATGGCACCGACCGCATCCTCGTCGAGGAGTACATCCCGGGGGCGGAGGTGGCGGTCGAGGGGCTTTTGCGGGGTGGCCGCCTGACCGTGCTCGCCCTGTTCGACAAGCCCGATCCGCTGGAAGGCCCCTTCTTCGAGGAAACCATCTACACGACGCCGTCGCGCCTGCCCGCCGACGAGCAGCGCGGCATCATCGCGACCACGGCGAAGGCCCTGGCCGCCATAGGACTGCGCGACGGGCCGGTCCATGCGGAGTTGCGCATCAACGACCGCGGCCACTGGCTGGTGGAGGCCGCGGCGCGGTCCATCGGCGGCCTGTGCGCGCGCATCCTCAGGTTCGGCGCCGGCGTCCGCCTCGAGGAGCTGATCCTCCGCCACGCCCTGGGCCTGCCGATCGAGTCCGTGGAACGGGAGAAGCGGGCGGCCGGGGTCATGATGATCCCTATCCCCAAGGCCGGCATCCTGCGCCAGGTGCAGGGCCTCGCCGAAGCCCGCGCGGTTCCCGGCATAGACGACGTGACCATCAGTATCCCGGTGGGCCACCCGGTCGTTCCGCCGCCCGAGGGATACCGGTATTTGGGCTTCATCTTCGCCGGGGCCGACGATCCCGCCGCCGCCGAGGCGGCCCTGCGCGAAGCCCACCGCCGGCTTCGTTTCGACATCGAGCCCACCGGCGAGGCGGGGGGCTGACGGCGGCACCGGCGGCGGCTCAGTCCTCGTCCTCGACGATCTCCCACACCCGGGTGTGCGCGCCGGCGGGCGCCGGGGTGATTACGCGCACGCGCTCGCTTATGCCGTCGTCGGTGAACTCGCGCTCGATGGCGAGCAGGGTGTTGACCGGGTGGTCGCACAGCCCCGCCGCGTCGGCCGCCTCGTCGCCCGCCGCGGCAAGCGCCGCGTCCCTGTCCGGGGCGCCGTACGCGCTGACCAGATGGTCGGCGATCAGGCGCACGACTTCGTCGTACTGCTCGGCGGTGATGTCCACCACCTGCACCATGGTCGAGCGGCCGAAGCTGCCGGTGCCCAGCCAGCCGGCCTTGAACGCCAGCTGTTCCTTGCGGGACAGGGATTGGGGATCGACGTCGGCGAAGGCAAAGGTGCCGGGCACGGCCCATTCCCCGGGCTCCGCGGCCAGGGGGAACACCTTCACGTCGGAGGGATCGAGGCGGATGGTGCGGGGAAATTTCATGACCCGGGGTTATACGCCTAGCAAGGCGGAGTAGCCAATACCGCCGCCGGGAAGGCGGCTTTGACCCAGGCCCCCGCCTTCGTCATGATCCAACCCTCGGACCACGGGCGTGGCAGAAGACATGGACTGGACCGACACGATCGGCCGGCGGCGTGCTATTGCTGTCCTCGCCTTGGTGTTTGCGTGGGCGCCGCCGGCGCACGCCTTTTCCCCGGACCTGCTGCAATCGGTGGTCAGCGTCCTGCCCGAGTGGCCGGACCGGCCCCCATCGGCGCCGGCCGACGGCCGCCCCGAGGAACCGGAGGGCACCGCCGTCGCCGTGCTGGCGGGCGGATACCTGGCCACCAACGTCCACGTGCTCGGCCGCGCCACGCGGGTCACGGTGCGCCTCGCCGACGGCCGCATCGTCGCCAGCGAGATCGTCGGCCGCGACCCCCTCACCGATATCGCGCTGATCAAGGTGGCGGTGGATTTACCGGTGCTCCCCATCGGCCCCGAGCCGCCGTTGGCGGCGCCCGTCTGCGCCATCGGCAACCAGTTCGGCCTCGGTCTCTCGGTCACCTGCGGCGTGGTCTCCGCCGTCCACCGCAGCGGCACCGGCTTCAACCCCATCGAGGACTTCATCCAGACCGACGCAACCGTCAATCCGGGCGGCTCTGGGGGCGCGCTGATCGACGCCGAGGGCCGCCTGGTGGGGCTGGTCTCGGCCATCTTCACCAAGAAAACGGACGCCAACATCGGCGTCAACTTCGCCGCCTCCATGCGTCTTGTCCTGCGTGTCGCCGAGGACCTGCGGGACCATGGCCGGGTCAGGCGCGGCAAGTCGGGCCTGCTGGTCGAGGACCTCACGCGGGAGGAGCGCGCCACCACGGCCGGCGTGCGCATAACCCGCATCGCCGCGGAGAGCGCCGCGGCGGCGGCCGGGCTTGCCGTGGACGACATCATCACGGCGATGGGGGGGCGCGCCGTGACCAAGGGCGCCGACGTCTCCGCCGCCGTCTACCTGCACCGCATCGGCGAGGCCTTCGAGATTGCGTATCTGCGCGCCGGCGAGGCGCGAACGGCCACGCTGGTGCTCAAGCCCTGAGGCCGTCACAGGGCGGCGTAATCGATGGGCTTGGTGCGGTCCAGGGTGCGGTCCATGGGCGGCATGGGGTATTTCAGCCCGCTCGCCGTGTTGAACAGCACCACGCTGTCGTCGCGGCCGATGCGGCCCGCCGCCAGTTCCTTCTTGTAGGCGGCGAACGTAGCCGCCCCCTCGGGGCACAGGTGCAGCCCCTCCCGGTCGGCAACTTCCCGGCGCGCTTCATCCGCGGCTGCGTCGTCGACGGCGGTCGCCAGGCCGCCGCTTTCGGCGATCACCTTGAGGATCAGCCTGTCCCCGATGGGCCCCGGCACCCGGACGCCGTGGAGATTGGTATCGACGTTCTGCCATGGTTCCGAGATATGGTCGGCGCCCTCGTCGAAGGCCTTGACGATGGGGCCGCAGCCGGTGGCCTGAACCGCCACCATGCGCGGACGCTTGGCGCCGATCCAGCCGATGGCCTCCAGTTCGGCAAACGCCTTCCACATGCCGATGAACCCGGTGCCGCCGCCGGTCGGATAGATGATCACGTCGGGCACGTCCCAGCCCAACTGCTCGGCCAGCTCCAGGCCCATGGTCTTCTTTCCTTCGAGGCGGTAGGGCTCTTCGAGGGTGGACAGGTCGTGCCAGCCCATGGCCTGGGTGCCCTCGCGGACGATCCTGGCGCAGTGGTTGACCAGGCCGTTGACCCGGTAGACCCTGGCCCCGTGATAGGCGATCTCCCGCGCCGTGACCTCCGCCGTGTCCTCGGGGGTGAAGACGAAGGTCTCCATACCGGCGCGCGACCCATAGGCCGCCGCCGCGGCCCCCGCGTTGCCGGCGGTGGGCACCGCGATGCGCGTCTTGCCGAAGGCCTTGGCCATGGTCACGGCGAGCGCCATGCCGCGTGCCTTGAACGATCCGGTGGGCAGGCGCCCTTCATCCTTGACCATGATCTCGCCGCCGCCCAGGTGCTTGCGCATGCGGGGCAGCGCGATGAGCGGCGTCATGGCCTCGCCCAGGCTGACGATGTCGTCCCGGCGCATCAGGGGCAGCAGTTCCCGGTAGCGCCACATGTCGGGCCTGCGGCCGGCCAGGTCGTCCCTGGAAACGGCCCGGCGGACGGCGTCCAAATCGTAGCGCACGAGCAGCGGCTTGCCCGCCCTGGACAGCCCATGCAATTGGTCGGCGGCGTGGTGTTCGCCGGTCTCGCTGCATTCCAGATGGGTCACGAATGTGGGGGCGTCGCTGTCCAGAACCGTTTTGCTTGACATTGTTTTCTGTCCCGTTGACATGGATGGCGGAGGGGGCGGATGCCGGGGCTGAAACCCCGGCCCCGGGCCCCCCGGATCATTAACAAGATGCCGAAGACCTGTCATGCGCCACGACGCCGAATGTCCAGACAGCCCCGCCGGCCGCGGGGACGGACACTTCCCTTGTCCGCCCTGGGGGCCGCCACGGCGGCGCAACTTCGCGCCCCTCCGGCCCGTCGCCGGATGGCCCCGGGTGCCGATTTCTGGTATTAATCGGAGCGGCGATCCGGTCCCCGGGTGCGCCGGAAAGGAAAGAATACAACGATGCGTCCCCTTCTTATGGGCGCCGGCGTCGGTGTGGTCCTCGGTCTGGCCCTGCCCTCGGCCCTGGCCCAGGAAACCGGGTTCCGGCGCGGCGAGGCCGTGGAGACGGGCGCATCCCGCTTCGTGTCGGTGAATCGCCAGCGCGAGCTGGAGCACGAACGCCTGAAACTCGAGGCGGAGCGCCGCGGCCTGGACCAGCGGCACAGGAATGCGGAACGGAGCGCCCGCGAGGCGCGCCGCGGCATCGATGCCGGGATCGATCGGTTGCGGCGGGACCTGTCGGCGCCACGGGAGGAACAGCCGAAAGACGGCGAGGTGGTGAGCCCCAGCGACGACCCGGGGCTCCGGGTGCGCCGCGAGTTCGCGCTCCGGCGCCTGAAAGGCGATCGGCAGGAGGCGGAAACCAGGCGACGGCGGCTGGAGGACCTGGGACGGCAACTGAGCATGGAACGGCGGCGCGGCGGCGCGGCGGGCCGGGGGAGCCAGGGACTGCGGCGCCTGTATTTGAAGTCGCTCCGGTGACGGCCCTGCCGCCGCGCCGACCATCATGAGCCATGATAAGGATCCCTCGGAGGACAAGGGGTCGGACCGGGGCACCCCCGATGGGGTCGACGAGGCTCTGACACAGGGCTTCGGCCACCATCGTTCCGGTCGCCTTAAGGAGGACGAGGCCATTTCCATTCTCCGGCAAAGTTGGTATGCACAGCCGATGACGGCGAAAGGGAGATTCTGGCCGGGCGGCGGCATAGGGGCGCTCGCCGCGGCCGTGGCGTGGGCGTGGCCGGCGGAGGCCCTGTCGGCGGAGGCGCCGGCGCCGCTGAACCTGGACATACCCATCCGCTGCACCCCGGGCGAGACATGCTGGATCATCAAATACGTGGACCTTGACCCGACGCCGGGCCGGCTCGACTACAGGTGCGGCCGGTTGTCCGACGACGGGCACAAGGGAACCGATTTCGCCATCCGCGACCTGGCGGTCATGCGCACGGGCGTGGACGTCCTGGCGGCGGCGGCGGGCACGGTGGTGGGCACCCGCGACGGCATGAGGGATGTGAACGTGGGCAGGATCGGCGGTCCGGAGGCGCTCAAGGGCAAGGACTGCGGCAACGGCGTCAGGATCCGCCATGCAGACGACTGGTCCATCCAGTACTGCCACATGCGTAAAGGCAGCGTCGCCGTGAAAACAGGCGACAAGGTGACCACGGGCCAGCACCTCGGCCTGGTCGGCCTGTCGGGAAAGACGGACTTTCCCCACGTCCACATAACCGTCACCCATGGGAAAAAGGTGGTTGATCCCTTCGTCGGCACGGGACGCCGTGAAGACTGCGCCCTTGGCGAAAAGCCTCTCTGGAAACCCGACGTGCTCAAGCAACTGGTTTACCGGTCGGTGTACCTGTACAACGCCGGTTTCGCCGCGGCCAAGCCCAAGGTGAATGCGGTCCGCAACGGCCGTCACCAGGAAAAGGTGCTCTCGCGGGAGGCCCCGGCTCTGGTCCTGTGGGTGGACACGTTCTGGCCGCGCCCCGGGGATGAGCTTTCCTTCCACATCACCGCCCCGGACGGAAAGACGATCTTGCGGTACCGGCAGGTCCTCAAGCACAAGGAGGCCCGGGGTTTCTATTTCGCCGGCGTCAGGAACAAAGCCAAATCATGGCCGGCGGGCGTGTATAGGGGCGAAGTGCGGCTGGTCCGCGAAAACGGCCTCGACGGGCGCGAGGAGTATTCCACGACCCGCGAAGTGACCCTGCGCTGAGAAGCGTCCGGCAGGCGTGCGCCCATATGGACAACAGCGTTTCGATTGTGATCGGGCCCGGTTCCTTGGTATCGTAGCGCGACCCGTGCTGCCCGTCATCGCCACCCACACAGGAGACCGCCAGCCGTGGAACAGGAAACCAAAGACAACCTGACCAGCCGAAACACCTGGATACGAGTGATCTACATGATCCTCTTCGCGGTGATCTTCAACATTGTGGAGTTCGTCATCGCCGTGGTTGCCGTTGTCCAATTCCTGTCCACGCTGTTTACGGGAAAGGTCAACCAGAAACTGCAGGCCCTCGGCCAGAGCGTCGGGACCTATGTCAATGAGATCACCCAATTCCTGACCTATCATACCGACGACAAGCCCTATCCCTTTGCCCCGTGGCCCAAGGGGGCGCCGGGGGCCAGGAAGGCCGCCCGCGCGAAACCGCCGCGGACGCCCAAGGGGAAGGCCGGAGGCGCATCCGGCCCGGTGGCGAAGACGCCCTGACGGGGGCCGCGGGGGCGTCCCCCGCACCGTAACCGGGGGGACACCCCCCTTGTCCCCCCGGGGGCCGCGGGGGCGTCCCCCGCATACCGTAACCGGGGGGACACCCCCCTTGTCTTCCCGGGGGCCGCGGAGCCGTCCCTTGATGGCCCCGAACGGGAAATCGTGGTATCGTAACCCGACAGGCATGGTCCGATTAGACAACAGGCATGGTCCGATTGGACATATGCGGTTTAAATCGTTTATGAAGAAACGGGCTGTAATTGCATGACCACTGGCGCGGGTAAGGGAGCCGTGAGGAATATCCAGAGACACGCGGGAATCGTTCTTGCGGTTGCATGTCTCGTTTTGGCCGCCTGCGCGTCGGCGAAAGACGAGCCCGCCAAGTCGGCCGCACCGAAGGCGGAGAATACCGTGGCGCCGGTCGAGGAGACCCTGGCGAAGGCGGGCGCGAAGCAAGCCTACACCACCGACATCGTGCGCCTGATCGCGGGGCGGACCATATACGGGACCGGGTCGACGGGCAGGACATTCATGATCTATTTCGCGCCCAAAGGGTCCATGAAGATGTCCGCCGCCGAAGGCAAGTTCAAGGACTCGGGCACGTGGAAGGTCGAGGGCTCCATCCTTTGCTACACCTGGAGGAATCCGAAGACGGGCGACGACTGCGAGAAAGTGTTCATCCTGCCGGACGGCAAGGTCGTCTACACGACCGCCGAAGGGAAACAAGGGTCTTTCGACGCGTTCGGGGAAGGTAATCTGGAAAACCTGTAGCGACGATTTGCAGCGCCGCGCGGACGGGTGGGCAAAATGAGGGCCCTGCTTCGCGGGCATGGTGCGCGGGGGGAACGGTCCCCGGCGCCGCCACCGGCGGACACGGTTTTGAAACAGGGGACATGGTGACCACCATGATGACGGACACGCACGACCAAGGGAACGGCGCCCCGTGATACGTGCAGTCCTTTTGGCCGCCGCGCTGTTTCTGGTTACCGCGTCCCCGGTCCGGGCAGGCTACAACGAGGGCTTGGCGGCGTACAAGCGCGGCGACTTCGTCACCGCCGCCAGCGAGTTTCTGCCCCTGGCGCGGGACGGTGACGTCCGCGCCCAGCGCAACCTGGGGTACCTGTACGAGAAGGGAAAAGGCGTCCCGCAGGACCACGTGGAGGCCGTGTCATGGTATCGAAGGGCCGCCGAAAACAGTGATGCCAAGGCCCAGTTCAACCTGGCGATCATGTACTTCAACGGCGAGGGCATCGTCAGGAACTACCGGCAGGCGGCGACGTGGTTCCGCAAGGCGGCCGATCAGGGGCATACCAAGGCCCAGTTCAGCCTCGGAACCATGGCCAGCACCGGCCGGGGTATCTTGACCGACGTCGTCGAGGCGCACTTGTGGTTCACCCTGGCCAGCAAGAGCGGCGACAAAGGCGCGACCTACGCCCTCAGACGCCTCGTCAAGAGGATGACGCCGGGCCAAGTCGATCGCGCGCGCCGCAGGACCCGGAAATGGCTGGACGAGCGCGACCGTTAAGCGCCTATCCGAATAACCCTGCCGAGCGGAAGCAGATGATGGCGAAAGCCAAGTGAATCATGGCAAGGTAGTTCTCGGCTTTCTTTTCCCAGCGAATGAGCAGACGGCGGAAGCGGTTGAGCCAACTGTGGGTGCGTTCCACGACCCAGCGCCGCGCCTTGATGCCGTTTTCGCTGATGTCCTTCGCTTCCTCGCCACGGCTTCGGATGTGAGGGGTGAAGCCGAGCTCCCGGAGAAAGGCGCGCACCGGATCGGCGTCGTAGGCCTTGTCCATGCACATCCCCTGCGGGTGTTCTTCCTCGGCGGCGGGGCGGTCGATAGGGATGGAGGCGATGGTCGCCTCGACCAGGGTCACGTCGTGGCGGTTGGCGCCGGCGACGGCAATACCCAACGGCATGCCGGCGGCTTCGGTCAGAAGGCTGCGCTTGACGCCCTGTTTGCCTCTATCCGTTGGATTTCTCCCGCTTTTTTTCCCCTCCGAGGGGGGCCTTGGTGGTCGCGCCGTCCATCGCCAGCCACGACCAGTCGATCCCCTTCGCGGTGTCGTATTCTTCCAGGCCCAAGGCCCACAAGCGCTCGAACAGACCCGCCCGCCGCCATTCCTGGAAGCGGTCGTGCGCCGTCGAGCCCGAGCAAATCCCGGTGGCGTCCAATGCCTTCCACTGGCAGCCCGTTCGAAGAACGAAGAAAATCCCGTTCATCACTCGATAGTCTGGTACGCGCGGCCGACCGCCCCCGAAACGGTGCCTCTTCCTCGGTGGCGGGATCAAGGGCGCGACACGCAGCCACAGCTCATAAGGTATCCGCCAGCCGTCCATCAAACCCTCCCATGACAATGGTCCACAAAACCTCGTGGGAAGGATCAATCAAATTGGTAAATAAAGGGTTATTCGGATAGGCTCTAAGTCTAAGTTCTTGAAGGACCTACAGAAAAATCTTTTCCGACGCCACGAATCTTTCCTTTCGAATCCCCTTCTGCTATCAATTATGTTACTGACATACGGGCAGAGCGCCGACATTCCCACAAA
>JADFHR010000106.1 GCA_022567015.1 Pseudomonadota bacterium | reverse complement strand
CTTACCAAGGCTTTCGGACGGCGTCGCGCACGCTTCGCGATGCCCCGCATCGCCACAGCGCACGCTTAGGGCCGAAAACCTTGGTAAGCCGGCTCGTCGGGTCATGATCAGCGCCCCTTGGTATGAGCCTCCGTGGCGTTTGAACGCCGCTCAGCTTTACTGGGTAAAGCAGATCGGAAATTGCTCTGGCCCGGATATTTCCTGAAGGCGCTGGCGCACGGAACGCTGGCGGTTGCCATTCAACGGATGGCGCCGGGTTCCACGAAGGTGCGATGTGGCCCGTTCACCGCTGAACGGGTTTGCGGCGGTCAGGTCTGGGCGCCGGCCAAACGCTTGGGCAGGTTTTCCCAGTTCTCGCCCGCCGCCATCACGCAGGCGACGCCGTTGGGCCGGGTCAGGATGATGGTGAAGCTGCCCGACGGCGAAGCCAGGACCTCGATCACGCTGCCGTTGCTCGCAAGGCCAATGGAGACCGGGGCCTCGGAGTAGGTTTTTTCCAGGTTCTCGACGACCACGCGGCGTTCGCCACACATCGCTTGCGCCTGCGCCGGGGGTGAAAAAGCGCTCCAGCCGATGAGCAGGGCGCTCGAAACGGCAATTACGTATCGCACCACGACTCCAGTATTCACGTTTGCGCGTACAGACGGGCAATGGTGCCATAACCCCCGCCCCCGCACCACGGTCCAGGCGTATAGCCCGGGCCTTCAAAAGCATAGGTCGTCTATGCAAACGCATGGCTCGCGGAGAACGGGAGATTTTCGGCGGGACGGGCCGGATCGCGGCCCCATGAGGAATATCGCTCGGGCGGGGCGCAACGGTCCGGCGGGCAAGCCCAAAAGGACTTGCGTCAGACGGGAAGTCGGATCGACTCCGCGACGGTGGTCAGATCTTGGCGCCGGCCAGCCGCTTCGGCAGATCTTCCCAGTTCTCGCCCGCCGCCATCACGCAACTGAGACCATTCGGCCGCGTCAGGATGATGGTGAAGCTGCCCGACGGCGAGGCCAGAATCTCGATCACGGCCCCGTTGCTCGCCAGACCCATGGAGACGGGTGTCTCGGAGTACGTTTTTTCCAGGCTCGCCACAACTGTACTGCGTTCGCCGCACATTGTTTGGGCCTGGGCCGACGATGAAAATGCGCCCCAACCGATGAGCAGAGCGCCAAATATGGCAGTCAGGTATCGAACCATAATACGCTCCTTCCACGTCAACTAGCCCCCCCGACATTTGGATGTGAAACATCCGTTTAAAAATTTCAAACACCCTCAAAACCACCAGCCTATTTCAAGGGCCATAGTACTGTAGGCAGCCAGATCACACTCGTCAAATAAAAAAAAAGAATTGTTGTTTATATTATTAGTTTCTTTATTTTTATTAATAATTGATTAACAATACGTAAAATTTTAGTAAATTTTCTTTGTCATATATTGTTCGATCGCATGTTCATTCCATAGGACCCGTACCGCTCGGGCGTCCCGGCGACGGATCGCCGCTCCCGGTCGGGGCGTCCCCCGCGCATTGGAACGCAGGGCCACCGGCGCGAGCCCCGGGGCAAGGGGACCGCGGGGGGCGCCGCACTCCCGCCGACTGTCGCAAGCACGTGCACGGGCGGTGCTGCGGGCCTTCTTTCCGCGGTCGGCGGCGGCCGGGGGAACGGCGGGCAGGCGCTCACGCCTGCACCCGGCCGAACAATAAACTGGAATACGGTTTACAATGGCAGCGGCGCGTGAATCCGCCTGGGCGTTTGTGGAGATTTAGTGATTAACTGCATTACAGTTTATTTACGACGGTGGCATAAATAATCATTTTATATCAATGGTTTTCGACCCATCCACAGGCGGAATATCTTTCAGTATGCGGGAGATTCAACGGCGCGCCGCCCCCCGTTCTGCCAAACGGGGTCCACCCGGATATCTCATGAAGGGAACGGGACACATTGCCCCTTCGTGGAAACCGGCGCCATCCGTTGGAGGGCAACCGCCGGCGTTCCCGGCGCCAGCGCCTTCATGAAATATCCGGGTCCACGGTTTTGGGCGTGGCCGGGGCGCCCCGCGGCCGTCCGCGCCAGCCGCTCCGGGCCCGGCAAAAGCGCCGGCAGGCACCCACGGCGGCAGCCGACCGCGCCGCCGGGACGACTGAACATCATGGTCGCCATAAGCGGCCCGGCCGGGGCACGGGGGCCTTCCCCGGCGCAAGGGGACTGCCGAGGAACCTGTTGCGCCCCGGCGGGCTTTATATGAACATGTTCCCATGCTCACCCATTCGGACATCTGGCGCGCCATCGACCGTCTGGCCAGGGAATACGGCTTTTCCGCGTCCGGACTGGCGCGGCGGTCGGGGCTGGATCCGACCACGTTCAACAAAAGCAAGCGCACCATGCGGGACGGCAGACTGCGCTGGCCGAGCACCGAAAGCATCTCCAAGATCCTGACGGCGACGGGGGCAGGCCTGGAAGAGTTCGTCTCCTACGTGGGTGACGGCGGCGGCGGCGGGATTTCCCGCACCATCCCGTTGATCGGTTTCGCCCAGGCGGCCATGGCGGGTTGCTTCGACGACGCCGGCCATCCGGTCGGCGCCGCCTGGGACGAGATCGCCTTCCCGGCCCTCGGCGACCCCCATGCCTACGCGTTGGAAATCAGCGGCGACGGCATGGAGCCGGTGTACCGCGACGGCGACACGGTGATCGTTTCGCCCTGGGCCAACATCCGCCGCGGCGACCGCGTGGTGATCAGAACTGGGAGCGGCGCGGTGACGGCCGGCGTCTTGCGCCGCCGTTCCGTCCGCAGGATCGACGTCGGATCCATCAATCCCCGGCACGAGGACCGTACCCTCCCGGTCGACGACGTTCAGTGGATGGCCCGCATCGTGTGGGCCACCCAGTAAAGGCCCCGTTTCCGCGAAACCATCGGGCGACACGCCCGGCGGGCGGCGGCGGGCGGCGTCGCCGGCGCCACCGGTTGGCGGGCCGGCGGGGCGCGTATATGCTGTCGGCGGCCGGACCCGCGGAGAGGGGCAATGGCGAAGGCAAAGGTTGGCCGCGCGCGGGCCTATGTGGACGGGCGCTGGCAGGACGGGAGCCCCCTGGTGCTGGGGCCGCACAACCATGCCGTCTGGTTGTCGTCGGTCGTATTCGACGGCGCGCGGGCTTTCGACGGCGTGGCGCCGGACCTGGACCGCCATTGCGCGCGGGTGGTGGCCTCGGCCCGCATCCTGGGCCTCGCCCCGACCCTCGACGGACCCGGGATCACGGCGCTGGCCTGGCAGGGAATCCGCCAGTTTCCCGAGGACGCCGAGCTTTACATCTGCCCCATGTTCTATGCGGAGGACGGGTTCATCATGCCCGATCCGGACAGCACGCGCTTCGTGCTGACGGTCTATGAATTGACCCTCCCCGCGGCCGACGGGTTCAGCGCCTGTCTGTCGAGCTACCGCCGGCCGGCGCCGGACATGGCGCCGACCGCGGCCAAGGCGTCATGCCTGTACCCCAACGTGGCGCGCTCAGTATCGGAGGCCGAGGAAAAGGGCTTCGACACCGCCGTCGTCCTCGACCCCGACGGCAACGTCGCCGAATTCGCCTATGCCAACCTGTTCATGGTCCGCGGAGGCGTCGTCCTGACGCCCGCGCCCAACGGCACCTTCCTCGACGGCATCACCCGCCAGCGGATCATCGCGCTCCTGCGCGAGGCCGGCCTCACGGTCCGTGAACGGACCATCGCATTCGAAGACCTGGTCGACGCCGACGAGCTGTTCGGCACCGGCAACTATTACAAGGTGGCGCCGTGCGTCCGCCTCGAGGACCGGGACCTCGCGGCCGGCCCGGTGTGCCGCCGGGCGCGCGAGCTCTATTTCGCCTTCGCCCGCCGCGGCTGAAAGGGGCGTCGCCCCTTTCAAACCCCACTAATACCAAGGGGCGCTGGCCCTTGGAACCCGGTGGCGGGGGCGCGCCGCGAAGCCGCGCGGATCGTCGGTCACTGGAGGCTCAGGTCTTCCCCGGCGATGGCGCGGCGGATGAGCGCCGTCGATTCGTCGAGCCCGTAGAGGGCGATGAACGAGCCCATGCGCGGCCCCTCGCTCTGGCCGAGAAGGATCTCATAGAGCGCCCGGAACCAGGACTTGAGATCGGGGAACGGATGGCGCTTGCCGATCTCGTAGACGGCGTTCTGGATGGTTTCGCCGTCGGCGTCCCGGGGCAGGGCGTCGAGGGCCTGGGCCAGATCGGCGAGGGCCCGTTTCTCGTCTTCCGTCGCCGCCCGGTAGCGCTTCGCCGGCTTGACGAAGTCCCGGTAATAATTGATGGCGCAGTCCACCAGCTTGTCGAGAACGGGCGATTTCTGCGCCGCCGCGCCGCCGCCGTGGCGCGAGATGAAGTGCCACAGCACCGCCTTGTCCTCGGTATGGCAGACGCTGGCCAGGTTGAGCAAAACGTTGTAGCTCAATTGGACGTCCTCGGCCGGCGGGTTTCCCTGGTGGATGTGCCAGGCGGGATTGTCCAGGCGCTTGGCGCCTTCCTCGCCGGGAAAGCCGCGCAGGTGGCCCAGGTACTCGTCCACGGTGCGCGGGATGACATCGAAGTACAGGCGCTTGGCCGCCTTCGGCTTGCGGTACATGAACAGCGCCAGGGTTTCCGGCGGGGCGTAGCGCAGCCACTCCTCCACCGCCAGGCCGTTGCCCCGGGACTTGGAAATCTTCTCGCCGTTCTCGTCGAGGAACAGCTCGTAGGTAAAACCGACCGGCGGCACGGCGCCGAGGACGCGGCAGATCTTCCCCGACAGGCGCACCGAGTCGATCAGGTCCTTGCCCGACATCTCGTACTCCACGCCCAGCGCCACCCAGCGCATGGCCCAGTCCGCCTTCCACTGCAGTTTGCAGTGGCCCCCGGTGACCGGCACCTCCTGGGTGCCGCCGTCCTCGTCCTCGTAGACGATGGTGCCGGCGTCCACGTCGCGGTGCACGACGACCGCCTGCAACACCCTGCCGGTCTTCGGACAGAGAGGCAAAAACGGACTGTACGTGGCGCGCCGCTCCGGCCCCAGGGTGGGCAGGATGACGCCGGTCACCGCGTCGTAGCGTTCCAGCACCGTCAGCAGGACACGGTCGAAGCGGCCGCTCTTGTAACACTCGGTGGCGCTATGGAATTCGTAGTCGAAGCCGAAGGCGTCGAGGAAGGCCTGAAGCCGTGCGTTGTTGTGGTGGCCGAAGCTCTCGTGGGTGCCGAAGGGGTCGGGAATGGAGGTCAGCGGCCTGCCCAGGTGCCGGGCCACCATGTCGCGCTCGGGGATGTTGTCGGGCACCTTGCGCAGGCCGTCCATGTCGTCGGAAAAGGCGAACAGCCTGGTCGGGATGTCGGACAGGGTGGAGAACGCATGGCGCACCATGGTCGTGCGCGCCACCTCGGCGAAGGTGCCGACGTGGGGCAGGCCGGACGGCCCATACCCGGTCTCGAACAACACGTAGCCCTTGTCCGGCACGCCGCCGCCCAGGTGCTTGAGCACGCCGCGCGCCTCGGCAAAGGGCCAGGCGTTGCTGCTCAGGGCGAGATGGCGAAGGTCCGACATGTCCGGGGACCGGCAGGTGATGGGCGCGCCGGGGACCGTAAAAGCGGCGCGCGGCGCCGTCAACCGGGGGCCTTCGCGGGAACCCTCGAACGGCCGGCCGGGAAACCGCCCCGTTGGCGTCCCCACCGGCGTGCCGGCGCCGCCCCGGACATGGTCCGCGCCGCCGCGCCGGTTGTTTTTGGGCGCCAACACCGATACGGTTCACGCCACGTTTCGATGACGGGAATCATGGCGGCGGCCTCCCCGAAGGGGCGGGGGATTCTGTTCACACATCCTTCGGCAGGAAACGATGGACGCGGCCGCGCGGGCCGCCCGCCGCGGCAGGGCGCATGACTGGATGGACCATGGCAGGCACAAACCCCGACACAGGCCACGACAATACCGCCGAAGGCTTCGCGCGGCTGATCGACATCGGCATCGCGCTTTCGACCGAGCGCAATCACGACCGCCTCATGGAGATGATCCTGCTGGAGGCCAAGGACATGTGCAACGCCGATGGCGGCACGCTGTACCTGCGCACCGGGGACGACCATCTGAAATTCGAAATCATGCGCACGGATTCCCTCGACATCGCCAAGGGGGGCACCACGGGCGAGGCGATTCCCTTTCCGCCGCTGCCGCTCTACGACCGCGACACGGGCCAACCCAATCACCAGAACGTGGCCTCCCACGCGGCGCTCACGGGGGCCACCGTCAACATCGCCGACGCCTACGAGGTGAAGGAGTTCGACTTCACGGGACCGAGGGCGTTCGACCGGGAAACGGGGTACCGTTCCCAATCCTTCCTCACGGTCCCCCTCAAGGACCGGGACGGCGAGGTCATCGGCGTTCTCCAGTTGCTCAACGCCCTCGATCCCCGGACCGGCGAGGTGATCCCCTTCGACAGCGGGATTCAGCCCTTCGTCGAGGCCCTGGCCTCCCAGGCCGCCGTCGCCCTCGCCAACCAGCGGCTGCTGGACTCCCAGAAGACCCTGCTCGATTCCTTCATCAAGCTCATCGCCTCGGCCATCGACGCCAAGTCGCCGTATACCGGCGGCCACTGCCAGCGCGTGCCGGTGCTGGCCAGGATGCTGGCCGAGGCCGCCTGCGAGTCCCAGGACCGTCCCTTCGCCGATTTCAACCTCACCGAGGACGAATGGTACGAACTGCATATCGCGGCGTGGCTGCACGACTGCGGCAAGATCACCACGCCGGAATACGTGGTCGACAAGGCGACGAAACTGGAGACGCTCTATAACCGCGTCCATGAGATCCGCACCCGCTTCGAGGTCGTCAAGCGGGACGTGGAAATCGAATACCTCAAATCGCGGCTCAACGGCGGCGGCGACGCGGACGCGCTGCGCCGGGACATGGAGGCACGCCTGGCCCGGTTGGACGACGACTTCGCCTTCATCGCCGAACACAACATCGGGACCGAGTCCACGGCGCCGGAAAGCATGGAGAAAATCAAGCGCATCGCCCGGACGCGGTGGACCCGTACCCTGGACGACCGGCTCGGCCTCGCCCACGGGGAAATGAAGCGCAAGGAACGGGCGCCGGCGACCGGCCTGCCGGCCGACGAGTTCCTGCTCTCGGACAAGGAAGAGCACATCATCCCCCGCGAGCCCGGCGCCGGCAATTCCGACGGCGAGGCCCGGGGCTTCCGGCTGCAGACGCCCGAGCACCAATACAATCTGGGCGAGGTGTACAACCTGTGCATCCCGCGCGGCACCCTGACGCCCGAGGAGCGTTTCAAGATCAACGACCACATCGTGCAGACCATCACCATGCTGGAGAAGCTCCCGTTTCCGAAGAACTTGCGCCGGGTGCCGGAATACGCCGGCGCCCATCACGAGAAAATGAACGGCGCCGGCTATCCCCGCCGGCTGCACAGGGACGACATGTCGATCCCCGCCCGCATCATGGCCATCGCCGACATCTTCGAGGCCCTGACCGCGGCCGACCGCCCCTACAAGACGGCCAAGACCCTGAGCGAGGCCATCGCCATCATGTCCGCCATGCGCAGGGACCGTCACATCGACGCCGATCTTTTCTCGTTGTTCCTGAAGTCCGGCGTCTACAAGGAATACGCGGAAAAATTCCTCCCGCCGGAACAGATCGACGACGTGGATATCGCCGGGTACGCGGATCCCCGCGGCGAATGAAGCGAGGCGATGGATCACGATCCCCTGTGGTGGGCCAAGTCCTATCCCTACCAAATCCCCAACCGCTCGTACGTGCTGGCCGACGGCGGTTACGAGGAACTGCCCGAAGGCGGCCCGCTGCCGGACCTTTCCGGACGCCAACCGGTACTCGCCTGCGGCTCCAACCAGTCGCCGGAGCGGCTGGCCCGCAAGTTGGCCGGCTTCATCGATCGGCCGGTCCCGGTGATCCGCGCCCGGGTGACCGGTTTCGACGCCGTCTATTCCGTCCACTTCTCCACAAGCGGGTCCATCCCGGCGACCCTCCACCAGGCGCCCGGGGCCACGGCGTCGCTGTTCGTCAACTGGCTGACGCCGGCCCAGCAGCAGCGCCTGCACGAAACCGAGGCCGTCGGGCGGAACTATGATTTCGGACGCCTGGACGGCATCCAGGTGCGCCTGGACGGCGGCGGCGTGCTGACCCACGCCTTCGCCTACGTCAGCCGCCACGGCTGCCTGATCGACGACGATGCGCCCGTCGCCCTTGCCGCCGTGCCGGCGACCGGGCGGCGGTGGCCCGCCCTGACCGAGGAACAGGTGCTGGCCCTGGCCCGCGACCGCCTGGCGCCGGGCCGCCCCCTCGATGATTTTATCCGGGAGACGATTTTCCAGGAGAAGACGCGCCTCGCCCGCACCGCCACCCTGAAAAGCGACGGCCGCCCCTTCTCCTATGGCGGGTTCACGCCCATTGCCGTTTGATTTGCCCCTTGCCGCCCGGCGCGCCCGGCGCGCATCGATGGCTTGCGGATAGGCACCGACGGATACTAGAGCTTACGCCATGGACCAGGCGGACAACGTCCGATGAGGGCCTCCGGCGCGCTGCGTCTTCTGGGCGCCGCCGTCATTGCGGCGGCGTTGTTGGGCGCCTGCGACGACGGCCAAGCCGCCAGGGCGGAAGAAGCGGCCAGGTGGCTGCGCGCCTATACCAAGACCCATCCCCCCAACCAGATGTGGCGCACGACCGACGTTTACGGTTCCGACAACGGAAACGTGGTCATGGAGGTTTTGGTGCCGTCGCCGAAGCAGGCCGCGGCGATCAAGGCGCGCCGGAAGATCGCCCAGGTCCTCATTCGGGAAACCGCTGAGACACTCACGGAAAAACATGGTATTGCGCTTGAGATTGATGACTCGGCGCTCACTCAGATTGCCGAACTGGGATTCTCACCGGTATTTGGCGCCAGACCGCTTCGCAACACCATATCCGAACATATACGGAGTGTTCTGGCAGACAAGCTACTGCGCAAAGAACTCGGACGCGGAAATACGGTTCGTGTCTCTTATGACGGCAATATGTTCCGGTTCTCTGTCATTGAATAAAACATGCAACCATCACAACACATAAAACGCCAACGATCAGCCGGGTCCATTATATACCGTACGGTACGTGAAGGAGTACTGTTTCTTCTGCTGTTTCATAGTGGTAAGTACTGGAACTTTCCAAAGGGTAAAATAGAGAATGAAAAAGAAAATGTGTGGGACACGGCAATCAGAGAAATTGAAGAGGAAACAGGATTAACTAAACAGAATCTTTATTTTAGGAGAGGATTTAAAACAACCGAGCAGTACACATTCACTGAACGCAAGCAAAAAATTACTAAACACGTTACGTACTTCCTCGCAGAGTCAAAAAAGACAAATATCATCATCAGCCCGCGCGAACATCGCGGATATGGTTGGTTCACGTATCGAGAGGCACTTGGTTTTTTAAAACACAAGAACGCCCGCAGGAATCTAAAAGAAGCATATGACTTTATTCAAAAAACAGGTGTACGCCATCGTCAAGACAGTTCCGCGCGGGAACATCATCACATACGCAAAAGTGGCGCAGCGCACAAGCCATCCACACGCCCACCGAACAGTCAGCAGCGCACTCAATAGTTATTTTTTCGCTTCCTCTACTATCTTCGCAAACACTTCCGGCTCATCCTTCGCAAGACCCGCAAGCACTTTGCGGTCCAGTTCTATATTCTTCTCTTTAAGAATGTGTATCAATTCCCCGTATGTTGTGTCGTTTTGCCGTGCGCCGGCGTTGATACGCACGTTCCATAGGCGACGAAAATTGCGCTTCTTTTCTTTCCGTCCACGAAACGCGTGTGAGTACGCATGCAGGAGCGCTTCTTTCGCAACGCTCTTTTTATTCTTCCTGCCCCACTTAAATCCTTTCGTTGCTTTCAACAGCCGCTCCCGTTTTTTGTGTTTTGTTACTCCACGTTTAACGCGTGTCATATTACATTAATTTCTTTATATCACTCTGACTCATTGCAAATGAACGTAAGCCTTTGCGGCGATTCCGCTGAGCCGCTCGTTTATTGCTCTTTGTGTGACTAATACCTATCGCCCGGCGCTTCACCTTGCCCCGCTTGGTAAGTTTAATACGCTTTGTAATGCTCTTTCTTGCCATAAATATACGTTTTGCAAAGTTCTCGTACTATACACGATTCACTACTTTTTCACAATCTGTGCGGTATATCCTCTGCCACTGTACCGCGGCTGCATAGTAATTTCATGCGGGGTCTCTAACATTTCCAAAAAATTGTGCAGTTTTTGCAAACCAAACTGCCTGTTTGCTTTTTCACGCCCGCGCATAAAAAGGTTTATCTCCAACCGATGCCCATTCTCTAAAAATTTTCGTGCCTGCTGTGCCTTCATTTCTAATTCATTCTTTGCTGCACGCGGCGTAATGCGCACATGCTTCATGTCT
>JADFHR010000290.1 GCA_022567015.1 Pseudomonadota bacterium | reverse complement strand
CCGCCGTTGCGGTCGCGTATGCGGCCCGTCGGAGGGCGTCGAAAAGTTTTGACGATGCGCCGCATCGCCTGCAACTTTCCTCCTGCCCGACGAGCCGCCTACGCGATCTCTATGAGTCATGATCAGCTTCCCTTGGTATAACCCTGCGGCGCCGGGTAGTTTGCCCCATGAAGTTTCCCGATCCCCTGATCCGCGGCAGGCTGATCAAGCGCTACAAGCGTTTTTTGGCCGACGTGGAACTGGACGGCGGAGAGGTGGTCACCGCGCACTGCCCCAATCCCGGGTCCATGTTGAGCGTCGACGAGCCGGGCTCGGAGGTGTGGCTGTCGCCGGCCCGCAATCCCGACCGCAAGCTGCGCTACACCTGGGAGATGATCCGCGTCGGCGGCGTACTCGTGGGCATCAACACCGCCCACCCCAACCGGCTGGTGGAGGAGTCCGTGCGCAACGGGGCCATCGCCGAGCTGGCCGGCTATGGGTCCCTGCGCCGCGAGGTCAAGTACGGGCGCAACTCACGCATCGACCTGTTGCTTGAGGACGACGGTCTTCCCACATGTTTCGTCGAGGTCAAGAACGTGACCATGAAGCGCGGCAGTGGCGCGGACGCGCCGGTCGAATTTCCGGACTCGGTTACGGCCCGGGGCACGAAGCACCTTGTCGAGCTGGCGGAGATGGCCCGCCAAGGGAAGCGCGCCGTGATGGTGTACCTGGTGCAGCGCGAGGACGGGGCGAATTTTTCCATTGCCGCGGATATCGATCCCGCCTATGCCGCCACCCTGGACCAGGCAATGGCGGCCGGGGTGGAGGCTTTGTGCTATGGATGCACGATGTCGGTGACCGGAATCGAAGTGGCCGCGCCGGTGGAAATGGCTATTCACGGAAGCGCCGCGACATGAAGGACCGCCATGCGGACGAACGGAATCGATCCATGGGCGACATGAGCGCGGATTTCATTGCCGCCGGCGAGCGGGTGATCACGGTCCACGGCGCCGAAGACTTCGCGGGCATGCGCAAGGCCGGGCGGCTGGGCGCCGAAACCCTGGACTTCATCACGCCCCATGTGAAGCCGGGCGTGACGACGGAGGAGCTGGACAGACTTTGCCACGACTTCGTCGTCTCCCACGACGCGGTCTCGGCGCCCCTCGGCTACCGGGGCTTTCCCAAATCCATCTGCACCTCGGTCAACCACGTGGTGTGTCACGGCATTCCCGGGGCAAAGAGGCTCGCGGACGGCGACATCCTCAACATCGACGTCACCGTCATCCTCGACGGGTGGCACGGCGACACCAGCCGCATGTTTTTCCTCGGCGATATCGGCGTCAAGGCCCGGCGCCTGGTGGACGTTACTTATCAGGCCATGTGGCGCGGCATCAAGGTGGTCCGGCCGGGAGCGACGGTGGGCGATATCGGACACGCCATACAGGATTTCGTCGAGCCCCAGCGCTTCTCGGTGGTGCGGGACTTCTGCGGCCACGGCCTGGGGCGCGTGTTCCACGAAGCCCCCAACGTCATGCATTTCGGCCAGCCGGGCAAAGGCGAAGTCCTGAAGGAAGGCATGTTCTTCACCATCGAGCCGATGATCAACGCCGGCGCCTTCCCGGTGAAGGTGCTGAACGATGGCTGGACGGCGGTGACCAAGGACCGCTCGCTGTCGGCCCAGTTCGAGCACTCCCTAGGCGTCACCGCCGACGGCTACGAGATCTTCACCCTTTCCCCGGCCGGGCTCGACCGGCCGCCGTACGACGTCTGACGCCGTGGCCGGCGCCCCCGACCATAGCGGCCACCGCAAGCGCCTGCGCCAGCGCTTCATGAAGGCGGGGGCCGACGCCCTGCCCGATTACGAGCTGCTGGAGCTGGTCCTGTTCGCCGCGCACACGCGGCGCGACGTCAAACCCCTGGCCAAGGCCCTGCTCAAGCGCTTCGGCTCGTTCGCCGAGGTCATCAGCGCCGGTCCGCGGGCGCTCAAGGAGGTGGAAGGCGTGGGCGAGACCGCCGTCCTCGCCCTGAAGACGGTGCAGGCGGCGGCCGTGCGCATGGCGCGCGGCGAGGTGATGCAACGCCCGGTGCTGGCCAACTGGCAAAAGCTCCTGGATTACTGCCGGACCAGCATGGCGTACGAAGACACCGAACGGTTCCGCATCCTCTATCTCAACCGCAAGAACGTCCTCATCGCCGACGAGGTGCAGCAGAAGGGAACCGTCGATCACACGCCGGTCTATCCGCGCGAGGTGATCAAGCGGGCCCTTGAGCTGGGCGCCACCGCCCTGATCATGGTCCACAACCACCCGTCGGGCGATCCGACGCCGTCGAAAGCCGACATCGAAATGACCCGGGAGGTCCGGGAGGCGGCCGAAAAGCTGGGGATCGCGCTGCACGACCACCTCGTCGTCAGCAAGGACGGCTACAACTCCTTCAAGACCATGGGGCTGCTTTAGCCCGGATATTTCATGAAGGGAACGGGAATTGCGGCGAGCGATGTTCGTCCAAGGCTGCGGGCGCCGATGTGGGCGGACAGGGCCGCCGCAAAACCGTTCAGCGGTGAACGGGACACGTTGGACCTTGGTGGAAACCGGCGCCATCCGTTGAAGGGCAATCCCCGGCGATCCGTGGGCCAGCGCCTTCATGAAATATCCGGGTTATACCAAGGGTCCCTGTTCGGCCTTACCCTCCTTGACGGCCCGGTGCCCGGCCCCTGGGCGGGCGT
>JADFHR010000289.1 GCA_022567015.1 Pseudomonadota bacterium | reverse complement strand
CGGACGGCGTCGCGCACGCTTCGCGATGCCCCGCATCGCCACAGCGCACGCTCCTAGCCGAAAGCCTTGGTAAGCCGGCTCGTCGGGTCATGATCAGCGTCCCTTGGTATGATACCCCGGCCTGGGCACGGTTTTTTGGCCCGCGGCGGAACCGGAACCCGAGCCTCCGCAGACATCGAGAATCAAACGGCGCCAGCAACCCGTGTGTTGCCCGCACGATCCATACAATTTAGATAAAATTTTATACAATATTAATTGTAATTATATTCACATTTTATTCAATCTTATATTGATTTGCAGAGATATTCATTATACGTTTGTATTAATACATGTTGACTAAGCGGATAATTATTTGTAATTTATATGAGCATTCTTACCATCTTCTGCCGGGCCGGATAGGCGCGGCGCCGGAAGCGGTCGTCACCTGTATGTACGAGGGGGGCGTGACGACAAAACCGAACCTATGCCGGTGCGCCCACCGCGGGCCGTGCCGGCGGACCCCCTGTCGCAGTGATCGGGCCGGCGGCAATGGCCAGCCGCCCGCCGCCGATGACGCCGCGCCACAAGGGCACGGCGGCTGCAAAACGCAGGGAGGAGGCACGAATGCCGAAAGGACCCAAAGCGCCGAAGACATGGTACGCGACCTCCGCCCTTTTCTCCCTGGCGGTTGGGACGTTTTACCTTGCCGGAGCTTTGCCCTTCATCGACGCCGGCATTCTCGCGGCGCAATTCACGATTTTCGGGCGCCCGGCCACCTTCGGCCCGCTGATCGCCACTATCGTGACGGCGACGGCGGTTTGCCTTGTTTACGCCCTCGTCCGTCGGACCGGGCGGAACCCGTCGCCCCTGCGGCGCCAGGGCGACGCCGTTCGCCATCGGCAAACCATGATGAACGGCGCCGTCGACAACAGCTCCGACGGCATCCTGTTACTCGATGAGATCGGGGTCGTCGTGGACGCCAATCCCGCCGCCAAGCAGATGCTCGGCGCGGGCGCGCGGGACGACGGCGCGCAAACGCTGGTTGGCCGCCATATCGGCAGCCTCATACCGGACGCCACCGCTCTCATGGCGCACCCCGATTCCGGTGCCGCGCCGGTGCCCGGCATCCGCCGCCGCGAGATGGTGGCGCAGCGGCTGGACGAGTCGACCTTTCCCGTCGAAATCACCATGCGCGAGCTGAGCAATGACGGCGGGACCTGGCAGATCGCCTACGTCCGCGACATCACCGATCGAAAGGCACACCACGAGGCGCTGGAACACCAGGCGCTCCACGACGCGCTGACGGGCCTTCCCAATCGGACGCTCCTCTATGAACGCATGCACGACTGCAGGCGCCGGGCCCGGCGCACGGGGGACCGGTTCGCCGTGCTGGTCGTCGATCTCAACCGGTTCAAGGAGATCAACGACACCCTTGGCCATCACATCGGCGACCTGGTGTTGCAGCAGATCGCCTCGCGCCTGACCAAGCTTTTGCGCTCCTCCGACATGATCGCGCGACTGGGCGGGGACGAGTTCGCCATCCTTTTGTCCCCGGTGCTGGACAGGTTCGCCGTGACCAACCTGAGCGAGCGCCTGAAGACGGCGTTGGACGCGCCGTTGCTGTGCAAGGGGCTGACCCTGGACGTGAACGCAAGCGTCGGCGCGGCGATCTTTCCCGACGACGGAACGGACATGACGGAGCTCATACAAAAGGCCGACGTCGCCATGTACGTGGCCAAGAACGCGGGACTGCCGATGGCCTTCTACGATGAGGATCAGGATCATCACAGCGCCCGCCATTTGACCCTGATGAGCCTGACCGGAGAGCTCGGCCGCGCCATCGAGCGCGAAGAGCTCGAGCTTCACTATCAGCCCAAGATATCCATTCCGACCAACGAGGTGATCGGTGTCGAATCGCTGGTGCGGTGGCGTCACCCCGTATACGGGTTCGTTCCGGCGGACGAATTCGTCGCGGTCGCGGAGCATACCGGCCTGATCCACAATCTCACCGAGTGGGCGTTGCGGTCCTCCTTCGAGCAGTGCGCGCGCTGGCGCGCCGCCGGCATCGACCTGACCCTGTCCGTCAACCTGTCGGCCAAAACCCTGCAGGACAACGACCTGCCTCAATTGATCGAGAACCTGCTGGACGGATACGGCGTGGAGCCGAAGCGCCTGATCCTGGAATTCACCGAGGGTGCGATCACGGCGGATACGGAACGGTGCAGGGCGAACATCGTGCGTCTTGCCGAATATGGCCTGAAAATCTCCATCGACGATTTCGGCACCGGGTATTCCTCGCTCGCCTGCCTGAAGGCGCTGCCGGTGCACGAACTCAAGATCGACACGTCCTTCGTCCGCGACATGGTGGATGACGAGGACCATCAGACCATCGTCAGATCGACCATCGATCTGGCCCACAACCTCGGCCTGACGGCCAGCGCCGAAGGGGTCGAATCCGTCGAAACCCTCGCCTTGTTGGCGGTAATGGGATGTGACACCGCCCAGGGCTATTACATCGGCATGCCTCTGCCCGTCTCCGACTTCGAGGATTGGCTCCGCGCCCGGCAGGCCCCGACAGAGGTGCCCCGGCCAGTGGCCTGCATCAGCTAAATTGTACCCATACGACGGCGTTGCGAGGTTTCCGGCTAGGAGCGCGTCGCGCCTTGGTGTGCATGCACCACAAGCGGCGCGCGACGACGCCGGGGGCCGCGGGGGCGTCCCCCGCATA
>JADFHR010000288.1 GCA_022567015.1 Pseudomonadota bacterium | reverse complement strand
TCATGCCCGAGCCGCACATCTTGTTGACCGTGGTGCAGCCGACGTCGTCGGGGACGCCGGCGCCGAAGGCGGCCTGGCGGGCCGGCGCCTGGCCGACGCCGGCGGCCAGCACCAGGCCCATGATCACCTCGCCCGCGTCCCCGGGCTCGACGCCGGCGCGATCCAGGGCGGCGCGGATGGCGGCGCCGCCGAGCCCGGGCGCCGGCACGTCCTTGAGCGCACCCTGGAAGCCGCCCATGGGCGTGCGGGCGGCGCCGGCGATGACGATGGGATCGGAGGCGGTCATGTCACGTCCTTTCCATCCGCGGCTGTCAATAGGGCGTGCCGTCCCGGCGGACGAATTTCGGTTCGCCGTCGACAGGACGCCGTTGCATGTCGATGTCGGGATAATCGACGTCGTCGCCGGCGCTGCGGTCGCCGACCTCGATATAGAGGGCGTCCCGGTCCGACCGGTTGATCAGATGGTGCCCGTCGCCGGAGCCGGCGGGAAACCCGGCGGCCATGCCGGCCGACAACGTCTGCTCGCCGGCATCGGTGACGAGCACCAGTTCGCCCTCGACCACGTACACGAATTCGTCCTGGCGGCTGTGCCAGTGGCGCTGCGAAGACAGCACTCCCGGCGGCAGGCGCACCAGGTTGACGCCGAAGTTGCTCAGCCCGAGGGCGTCGCCCAGGGCGCGCTTCTCGCGCGCCGCCACGGCCGCCGCGAACGGTTGCGGATAGGCCGAGCCCACCTTGGCCGGCACCGTCGAGGGATCGACGGCGGGCAGGCGCAGGGTGCTTGGTCTGGCGTTTGTCATCGGTTCCGTCTCGCGTTCGTTCTTTGCGTTCGTCCCAATTCCCGCTCAGCGGATGAGCTGGATCTCGACGCCGATATCCAGGTCACACCATCTGCGGTCTGCGGTAAGCGCCGGCCTGTTTAGCTGTTCGGCGAGTGAAAGGCAGGCGCGATCGGCAAGGGAGAGCCCCCGGTGCTTGGTAACCGGGCGCAGCCTAGCGACACTCAGGGCCTGGTCCAAGCCGAACTCCGCGACGGTGAGGTCGAGATCGGCAACCGTGGCACGGATTTCCGGATCGGACATCCCCTTATCCGCCATCCTGCTGGCGACCTCCGCCAGGTTCACTGCTGAAATAGTCGAATTACCGAGGTGTCGTCTTACGACATCCGCTCCCGATTCCCGCAGGAGGAAGGCGATAACGGCGGAGGCGTCGATAACGACCTTACTCACCTTGACTCTCTTGTTCGGCCTCGCGTTCCCTCTCGGCGATCAACTCGTCGACCCAGCTCTCGCCATGCTTCGCATATTTGGCCACCCGCTCCTGCGCGCGCCGCCAAGCCCCCTCGCGGCTAATAATCCGAAGCTCGCCGTCGTCGAAACGCATCACCACTTCGTCCTCCGCCTTTACGCCCATCGCCTTGCGATAGGCCGCCGGGATGACCACCCGGCCGCCGGGGCCGACCTTGACGGTCACCGGTTCGGGAACTTTGCCCGCACTCGGTTGTGCGAGAACGTTCCAGACGTGTTGGTACCGAATCCCTAAATAATTGGCGATTTCCGAGCGCGAGTACCCCGCTCCATCGAGGGCGCGGATCTTGTCGGACTTGGTCGAGAGACCCGCGACAACCTCGTCCAACGGACCACGGTCATCGGCCGCAGCAGGAGAATCCATAACATCCCTCCTAATGGGCAAAAGCTTCAATTATGGCGTACGTTATGATTTATGACATATTTTTATTACTATGTCAATATAACAGTTAACATGTTATCCCGTCTCCTCGAACAATTCCCGGCCGATGAGCCAGCGGCGGATTTCCGATGTCCCGGCGCCGATCTCGTACAGCTTGGCGTCGCGCAGGAGGCGGCCCGTCGGGTACTCGTTGATGTAGCCGTAGCCGCCCAGGCACTGGATGGCCTCGAGGGCCATCCAGGTGGCCCTTTCGGCGGCGTAGAGGATGGCCCCGGCGGCGTCCTTGCGCGTCGTCGCCCCCCGGTCGCAGGCGCGGGCCACCGCGTAGACGTAGGCCTTGCAGGCGTTCATCGTGGTGTACATGTCGGCGAGCTTGCCCTGCATGAGCTGGAAGGTGCCGATGGGCTGGCCGAACTGCTTGCGCTCGTGGACGTAGGGCACGACCACGTCCATGCACGCCTGCATGATGCCCAGGGGCCCGGCGGCAAGCACCGCGCGCTCGTAATCGAGCCCGCTCATGAGCACGTCGACGCCGCGCCCCGCCCCGCCGAGCATGTTTTCGGCCGGCACCTCGCATTCGTCGAACACCAGCTCGCAGGTGTCGGAGCCGCGCATGCCCAGCTTGTCCAGCTTCTGCGCCGTGGTGAACCCCTTGAACCCCTTCTCCACGATGAAGGCGGTGATGCCCCGGGCGCCGGCGTCGGGGTCGGTCTTGGCGTAGACCACCAGGGTATCGGCCGCGGGGCCGTTGGTGATCCACATCTTGGTGCCGTTGAGCACGTAGCGGTCGCCCTTCCTGTCGGCGCGCAGGCGCATGGAGACCACGTCGGAGCCGGCGCCGGCCTCGCTCATGGCCAGGGCGCCGACGCGCTCGCCGCTGATCAGCCCGGGCAGGTAGGCGCGCTTCTGCGCCGCGGTGCCGTGGCGGCGGATCTGGTTGACGCAGAGGTTGGAATGGGCCCCGTAGCTGAGCCCCACCGAGGCCGAGGCGCGGCTGATCTCCTCCATCGCCACCACGTGCTCCAGATAGCCCAT
>JADFHR010000287.1 GCA_022567015.1 Pseudomonadota bacterium | reverse complement strand
CGAGCGGCCGGTTCATTTCCTCTACATGGCGAGCGCGCACGAGGCGCCGGTGGTCACCCACCCGCGTACCTTAATCCTCGCCGGCCGGGGAAGCGCGGCGACGGTGCTTGAAAGCTATGTCGGGGCCGGTTCCCAGACATACTGGACCAATGCGGTAACCGACGTGGTGATGGACGAGGGCGCCGCCCTCAAGCACTACCGGCTTCAGGC
This sequence comes from Pseudomonadota bacterium, assembly GCA_022567015.1. Taxonomy (GTDB): domain Bacteria; phylum Pseudomonadota; class Alphaproteobacteria; order Rhodospirillales; family 2-02-FULL-58-16; genus JACZQZ01. The sequence goes on along the minus strand of JADFHR010000287.1, from coordinate 2,525 downwards.
CGAAGGCGCCAAGGCCTTTCACATCGCCGCCACCGAGGTCCGCCTGGCCAGGGACAGCAGGTACGAGAGTTTCGTCCTTGCGGTGGGCGGGCGTCTGGCGCGCAACGAGATCGCGGCGGCGCTCAACGGCACCAACGTCGACTGCCGTCTCTCCGGCGCCTATCTGGCGCGCGACCGGCAGCACATCGACAACACCACGCTGATCGATCACGCCCAGCCGGAATGCCGCAGCCGCCAAGTGTACAAGGGCGTGCTCGACGGCAAGGCCCATGCCGTGTTCCAGGGCAAGATCATCGTCCGCCCCCAGGCCCAGAAGACCGACGCCCACCAGCTCAACAGAAACCTGCTGCTGTCCGAGACCGCCCGCATCGACACCAAGCCCGAGCTGGAGATCCACGCCGACGACGTGAAATGCTCCCACGGCGCCAGCGTCGGCGAGCTCGACGCCGAGGCGCTGTTTTATATGCGGGCCCGAGGCATCGACGCCGGGCACGCCCGCACCCTGCTGATCGAAGCCTTCGTCGGCGAGACCTTCGAGCACATCTCGTCGCCGCCGGTGCGGGCCCATCTCGAGCGCATGGCGTCGTCGTGGCTGCCGTCGCGCCATGAAGGCGGCGCGCCGTGACCACCGCCGCCGGCATACGCCGCCAGGTGCAGCGGGATTCGGACCGCCTGGCGTTCGACGTGCGACGGGTGCGCGAGGATTTCCCCATCCTCAAACAGCGCATCTATGGCCGGCCGCTGGTCTTTCTCGACAGCGCCGCCAGCGCCCAGAAGCCGCGCGCCGTGATCCGCGCCGTCCAGCGGTGCTACGAACGGGAGTACGCCAACATCCACCGCGGCGTGTACTTCCTCAGCGAACGGGCCACCGAGCTGTTCGAAGGGGCCCGGGCCAAGGTCCAGCGCTTCCTCAACGCCCGCGAGGCGCGCGAGATCATCTTCGTGCGCGGCGCCACCGAGGCGATCAATCTGGTCGCCCAGACCTACGGGCGCAAATTCCTCAACCGCGCCGACGAGGTGGTGATCTCCACGTTGGAGCATCATTCCAACATCGTGCCGTGGCAGATGCTGCGCGACGAAAAGGGCCTGACCCTTCGCATCATCCCCATCGACGATTCGGGCGCCCTGCTGATGGACGAGTACGAGAAGCTTCTCGGCGCGCGGACCAAGCTGGTCGCCGTCACCCATTGTTCGAACGCGCTGGGCACCATTACCCCGGTCAAGGAGATCATCCGCCTCGCCCACGAGAAGGGAATCCCCGTGCTCGTCGACGGCTGCCAGGCGGTTCCCCACATGCCGGTGGACGTGCGCGACCTGGACTGCGACTTCTATGTCTTCTCCGGACACAAGCTGTACGGCCCGTCCGGGATCGGCGTGCTCTACGGCAAGGCGGCGCTGCTCGAGGCCATGCCGCCCTACCAGGGCGGCGGCGACATGATCAGCACGGTCACCTTCGAGAAGACCGAATACAACGTCATCCCCCACAAGTTCGAGGCCGGCACGCCCAATATCGCCGGCGCCATCGGCCTCGGCGCCGCCATCGATTACGTGGCCGCGCTGGGCTTCGACGAAATCGTCGACCACGAACAAGAGCTGCTCGAGTACGCCACCGAGGCCCTTTCGGAAACCAATTCCCTGCGTCTTTTCGGAACCGTCGAGGACAAGGTCTGCATCCTGTCGTTCATCATCGACGGGGTGCACCCCCACGACTTGGGCACCATCCTCGACCACGAAGGGATCGCCATCCGCGCCGGGCATCACTGCGCGCAGCCGCTGATGGACCGCTTCGGCGTCACCGCCACGGCGCGGGCCTCGTTCGGCCTGTACAACACCCGGGAAGACGTCGATGCCCTGGTGGCGGGCGTGCGCAAGGCGGTGGAGTTCTTCGGATGACCTTCGATCTGCGCGAGCTCTACCAGGAGGTCATCCTGGACCATGCCAAGCAGCCCAGGAACTTCGGCCATCCGCCGGGCTGCAACCGCCAGGCGAAGGGGCACAATCCCCTGTGCGGGGACCGCCTGACCGTCTACCTGACCATCGAGGGCGGCGTGGTGACGGATGCGGCGTTCGACGGCGCCGGATGCGCCATATCCATGGCCTCGGCGTCGCTGATGACCGAAATGGTGAAAAACAAGACCGAAGCCGAGGCCCACAGCCTGTTCAAGGTGTTCCACGCCATGGTCGCCGGCGACCAGGCCGAAAACGCCGAAAACGCCGGGGACGGCGCGGATCTGGGCAAACTCACCGTTTTTTCCGGGGTCCGGGAATATCCCGTGCGCGTGAAATGTGCTACCCTTCCCTGGCATGCGTTCGCCGCCGCGCTCAAGGGAACGCAGGAGGACGTGACGACCGAGGAGTAACGCGGCAGCCAGGCCGCCGGGGCACCTAATACCAAGGGGCGCTGATCATGACCCATAGAGACGGCTTACCAAGGTTTTCGGCTAGGAGCGTGCGCTGTGGCGATGCGGGGCATCGCGAAGCGTGCGCGACGCCGTCCGAAAGCCTTGGTAAGCCGCCGTTCCGGT
>JADFHR010000286.1 GCA_022567015.1 Pseudomonadota bacterium | reverse complement strand
AGGGGATCCGCGTGCCTGCCCCCGGCATCGTTTGACTTGCCGGGGGCCCGACCCTAAATTCCCGCCATGGCCATGTATGACGTCATCGTGGTCGGAGGAGGCCACGCCGGCAGCGAGGCGGCGGCCGCCGCCGCCCGGCTCGGCGCCCGCACCCTGTTGCTCACCCACCGGATCGAGACCATCGGCGAGATGTCGTGCAACCCGGCCATCGGCGGCCTGGCCAAGGGCCAGCTGGTGCGCGAGGTCGACGCCCTGGACGGGGTGATGGGCCGGGCCATCGACCGGGCCGGCATCCAGTTCCGCATCCTCAACGGGAGCAAGGGGCCCGCCGTCCGCGGCCCGCGCGCCCAGGCCGACCGCAAGCTGTACAGACGGGCCGTGTTGTCCTTCCTTCGCCGGCAGCCGGGGCTGACCATCCGCGCCGACGCCGTCGAGGACCTGGTCTTCGATGCCGACGGGGCCATCGCCGGGGTGCGCACGGCCGGCGGCGGAGACATCGGCGCCGGGGCCGTGGTGGTGACCACCGGCACCTTCCTCAGGGGCATGATCCACGTCGGCGAGGAGCAGATTCCGGCGGGACGGGTGGGGGACAGGCCCGCGGTCGGGCTGGCCTACACGTTCAAGCGCCTGGGGTTCGCCCTTGGCCGCCTGAAGACGGGCACGCCGCCGCGCCTGGACGGCCGTACCATCCGCTACGACGGGCTGGAGGTGCAGCCGGGCGACGATCCCCCGGTGCCGTTCTCCTTCCTCACCCGGCGCATCGAGACGCCCCAGGTGAACTGCCACATCACCGGCACGACGCCCGGGACCCACGACCTCATCCGCGCCAACCTGCACCGGGCGCCCATGTATTCGGGACAGATCGAGGGCACCGGACCGCGCTACTGCCCGTCCATAGAGGACAAGGTGGTGCGCTTCGCCGACCGCCGGCGGCACCAGATTTTCCTGGAGCCGGAAGGGCTCGACGACCACACGGTCTACCCCAACGGCATCTCGACGTCCCTGCCCAGGGAGGTGCAGCTCGAGCTTCTGAAGACCATTCCGGGCCTGGAACGGGCGGTCATGCTGCGCCCCGGGTACGCCATCGAATACGACTTCATCGATCCCCGGGAGCTGCACCCGAGCCTGGAGACCCACCGGGTGCCGGGGCTCTACCTTGCCGGCCAGATCAACGGCACCACGGGCTACGAGGAGGCCGCCGTGCAGGGCCTGATGGCCGGCATCAACGCCGCCCGGGCCGCCGCCGGTGACGGGCCCTTCGTATTGGACCGGGCCGACGCCTACATCGGCGTCCTGATCGACGACCTGGTGACCCTCGGCACCGCCGAACCCTACCGCATGTTCACCTCGCGGGCCGAGTACCGGCTGCTCTTGCGGGCCGACAATGCGGACCAGCGCCTGACCCCGAAGGGGGCCCGCATCGGCTGCGTGTCGGCCGGGCGCAGGCGGGTTTTCGCCGCCAAGGAGAAGGCCCTGAGGGACGGCGCCAGGATCCTGGACGGCCTGACGGCGACGCCCAACACGTTGCGCGGTAAAGGAATCACCATCTCCATGGACGGGGTAAGGCGTACCGCCCGCGAATTGCTCGCCTACCCGGGCATGGACATGCAGCGCCTGGCCGTCCTCTGGCCGGAGGTGGGCGCGATCGCGCCGCAGATCGCCGGGCAACTGGAAATCGAGGCCCGGTACGCCGGGTACCTGGAGCGCCAGGACGCGGACATCCGGGCCTTCCGCCGGGACGAATCCCTGCACCTGCCGGCGGACCTGGATTTCGACGCCATCCCGGCCCTGTCCATGGAAGCGCGTTCCAAGCTGGCCCACGCCCGTCCGGCGACCCTGGGCGCCGCGGCCCGCATCTCCGGCGTCACCCCGGCCGCCCTGACCGCCCTTTTGGCATACGTGCGCCGGGCCAATGGCCGGCCCGGCGCCGTTTCACGTGAAACGCGGCGGGCGCCGGGACGCCATGGCAGTCAAGCCCCGCCCGCCCCTTTCGCCTGAGGCGTTCCAGGCGTTGACCGGGGTTTCCGACGACACCCTGGCGCGCCTCGCCGCCTATGTGGAGCTGCTCGGGAAATGGCAGCGCCGGATCAATCTGGTGGGCCGGCGGACCCTGGCCGACGTTTGGCGGCGCCATGTGCTGGATTCGGCCCAACTTCTTCCCCTCCTGCCGGCGGACACGGAAGTTGTCCTGGATCTGGGCAGCGGCGCCGGATTTCCGGGCCTGGTGCTCGCCGTCATGGGGACGGCGCCGGCCCAACTTGTGGAGGCCAACGGGCGCAAATGCGCTTTCCTGCGGGAAGTTGTCCGGGTGACGGAGGCCCCGGCCATCGTCCACAATTGCCGCATGGAGGACTTGAAGCCCTTTGCCGCCGACGTGATCACGGCGCGCGCCCTCGCCCCCCTGGAAAAACTGCTCGCCCACGCCCGGCCCTTCCTGGCCGGCGGCGGCCTGTGTCTTTTCCTCAAGGGCCGGACGGCACAACAGGAATTGACGGAATCGGCGAAAAATTGGATGATGACCGTGACGCGCGTCGACAGCATATCGGATCCGTCCGGGGTGATCCTGAAACTGGAGGACATTTCCCCCCGCCATGGGTGACACTAGTACTTACTTTCACGATTTGGCGCACCATACGACGGTCTTGCGAGGTTTCCGGCTAGGAGCGCGGCGCGCCGTGATGCTGGAGCATCACAAGCGGCGCGCGACGACGCCGGGGGCCGCGGGGGCGTCCCCCGCATACCGTAGCCGGG
>JADFHR010000105.1 GCA_022567015.1 Pseudomonadota bacterium | reverse complement strand
ACGAAGGTCGTTCGAGAGGCTCATTCCCATCCATGCTGGCCTCCTTCTCCAGCCAGCATGTTGAATCATATCCGCCACCAAATGGGAATCCCTAAAACCGATTCACGCAGCTCGGAATGTGCTCTAGTCCCAGGATTGACCGCCGGCGCCGGCGATTCAAGCCCCCGTGCGGCCGTTTTCCTTGAGGCGCCGCACGACGCGGGGCAGCACGTCCAACAGGTCCTCGGCGATCAGTCCGGGTCCGAAGGCCGCCGCCGCGGCGCCGTGTATCCAGGCGGCGGCGCACGCCGCGTCGAAGACGTCCATGCCCTGGACCATCAGGCCGAGCGCAATTCCGGCCAGCACGTCACCCGAGCCCGCCGTCGCCAGCTCGGGCGGGGCGTCGGCATTGATGACGGCGCGGCCGTCGGCGGCGGCGATCACCGTGTCGGGCCCTTTGAGCAGGACCACGGCGCCGCTGCGCCGGGCGGCGTCGCGGGCGCGGGTCAGCTTGTCCCCGCCGGCCGGGAACAGGCGGGCGAATTCCCCTTCGTGGGGGGTCAGCAGGCAGGGCCCGGCGATGGCCGAAAACAGCGTCTCGGGATCGTCCCGGAAGACGGTCAGGGCGTCGGCGTCCAGCACACAGGCCTTCTCCGCCTTGAGGGCCGCCAGCGCCCGGCGGCGGGTGCCGTCCGAGACCCCGGCGCCCGGTCCGACGAGGACCGCCTTCTTGCGCGGGTCGGAGAGAAACTCCGCGAATTCCCCATCGTCCGCCACCGGCTTGACCAGGGTTCCCGGCGGGCCGGCGGCAAAGATGGAAAAGGCCTCGGGCGGGGCGGCGATGGTCACCAGGCCGGCCCCGATGCGCCGTGCCCCGAGGGCCGCCAGGCGCGCCGCGCCGGGCATTTCAGGGCCGCCCACCACCACCGCGTGGCCGCGGCTGTACTTGTTGGCGCCGGCTCCGGCCCACGGGTAGCGATCCAGCCAAAGCCCGCATCCGTTGACGAAAGTCCGCGCGCCGATGTCGGTGAGGACGGAGTCCGGGATGCCGATGTCGGCGACCACCACGTCGCCGGCCAGGGTCCGGCCCGGCAGCAGCAGGTGGCCGGGCTTGCGGCGGAAAAAGGTGACGCAAACGGAGGCCTGGGGCGCCGCGCCCAGGACCTGGCCGGTATCGCCGTGGACGCCGCTGGGCACGTCCACGGACACGCAGTCGAGCTTCCTTTCGCCTATGGCCTCGACCACGGCCCGCGCCGCGCCCTCCAGGGGCCGCGCCAACCCGGCGCCGAACAAGGCGTCGACCACGAGGCCGCACCCATCCAGCACGGCACGGTCCACGGGCGCCGCCTCACCCGTCCAGCGCCCGGCATTGGCCGCGGCGTCGCCTTTCAGGGCGTCCCGCGACCCCAACAGCGCAACCGTAACCGGCCACCCCGCCGCCGCCAGCAGGCGCGCCACCACGAAGCCGTCGCCGCCGTTGTTGCCGGGGCCACAGAGCACCACCACCGGCCGCGGCTGCCAGCGGCGGCGGATTTCGTCGGCGATGGCGGTGCCGGCGTTCTCCATGAGGTCCAGGCCGGGCACGCCGCCGGCGATGGCCGCGGCGTCGGCCCTGGACATTTCCTCGACGGAGAGCAACACGTTATCGGTCATGGCCGGACCCGTACCCTGCGATATCCACGGCTAATACATAATCATAGAGGGGCGCGGACCGGCCCGGAAGCCGTCACCGGAACCGACCGCGCCCGGCCACAATGCCCGGCAGGACAGGCGCCTCCCCGGTTTCCGAAATGGCGTTATTCTGGGGCGCAATGGGTGTGGCGTGGCGCGTCCTGTTCCCTCGCCGGCACGGCCAGGCGGCGGGCGACGGTCTTCTGGTAAAGACCGCCGAAATAGGTTTCCTTGCGCCATGTGAACCCTTCGGCGGCGCCGGCGAAATCGGAGATCTCATGGCGCCAGAGGCTTTTCGCGTAGGGTTCCAGGGTGTCGAAGACAATGCTTGTCACCCCCTTCAGGGGGTGGGCCGGGTGGGGTTTGTGGTAATCCATGAACACCACCTTGCCGCCGGGGACGACGCTCATCAACAGCGCATCGACGACGGCGCGCTTGTAGTCCTCGGGAAGCTCGTGCAGCAGGAAATAGCAGCACACCGCGTCGTAGGGCCCGCCCCCCGGGGCGGCGGCATCGGCATGGCGCACGGTCGCCTGGGGGAACCCCCGCAGCTTGCGCCGGCAGCCGGCCACCTGAATGGGGGCGACATCGATGACCTCCAGGCGCCCCCGGGGACCGAGATGGCGGGCCAGGGCGGGGGAGAAATCCCCATACACGCAGGCCGGCTGCAACACGTTTTGTCCCGGCCGCAGTTCCCGGAAGGCCTCCCGCCGGAGACGCCGGTGCTGGCCCCACAGAATGACCGACACCACGATTTCCCGGTCGAGAAGCCGGACGTTGCGCGGATTCAGATAGGCCCAGTAGTAGGTATCCATGAGGTAGTCCGGGATCGCCGGGGCCAGGGCCGCGGACGGCGGTAGGGCGGGCGGGACGAGGCCACGTGGAGTCTGCCGCTCCACCTCCCGTGCCTCGATGACGTCGACGCTTGCGTCCATTTCACCACGGACCCGGCGGCGCCCGTCGTACCGGCGCCGCCCTTCGGTTCGAATTCCGCCAAGCCGCCTGTCACCACCACCGCGCCACCGGCGGCGGGCAGGGCCCGGTCCGGACCCTGCCCGCGCGTCGGTTATTTCAGGGTCGTTGCCTGAATATCCGCCTTGACTCCGATACCCAGGCTCAGCGGGAAGCCCACGTGATGGAACCGCGTCGTCACGTTGTCGTCATGCACGGCGAAACCGACCGTGTAGACGCCGCCGACCTTGAGGACCTTGTCGTCCTCGGGATGGCCGGTGTCCAGCTTCCGCCTGAAGACCAAGGTGTAGGCGCCGTCCTTCCACACACCTTTGGCCCAGTCGTTGTCCCCGGCCGAGCCCTCGGTCCTGGTGCTCAGCAGGCGGCCGGGAAGGATATCGCCTTCCTTCCAGCCGGCATCGGGGTCGTACGCCACGGCGTTGATCCCGCGGATGACGGCCATGGGCTTGCCGGCATCGCCGATGTCGCCCTCGCGCAACGCCTTGAAGCCGACCTTGGCGGGGTCGAACATGTACTTCGGCGTCATCGTCTTTTTGTCGACGTTCCACGAGAACATTTTCTTTCCGGCGTCGAACAGGCGGTACTGAAGCACGTACCCGTCGTCGGCCATGCCGACCGGATTGGAGCGGTGGACGCGCCACTGCATCAGGTCAAGGAAGCCGCCCGCGGCCTTGATCTTGGCGATTTCCCCGGGCATCTTGACCGTGTCCCAACCGGCGTTCCCGTCGGTGCGCGAGGACGGCAGGAACTTGCGGATGTCCTTCTTGTTTAAGGTTTTGCCCAGATAGGCATGGCCCTTGACCGCCGCCGCGGCTGGCGCATTCGGCATATCGCGCATGCTGTCGTGGCAGGAAAGCCAGCAGCCCTGTTGGGCGAACAACGGCACGCTGCCGTCATCGACCATGATGGCCAGGCGATCCTCGTAGAGGGGCGGCTGCCTGCCTTCCCGGACCGCGTCCTTCGCGCGGTGACTGCCGTAGAACGTCCACGTCTTGCCATCGAACATCATGTAGTCGTGCATGCGCCCTTCGCGGTCCATGTTGGATTTCCAGCGGAACCGCCAGTAGAGATAGTCGTCGTCGTGGGCGGCCTGTACGGCCAGCTCGATGGACCCGTTCTTGCCGGGAATCGGGGCCGGCTCCAGGCGTTTTCCGGCGACGATCAGATTGCCCATATCCGCTTCCTCCTCTTCGTGGCAGGAAACGCAGCTGTCGCCTTTCAGCACCTTCTTGTAGGCGCGCTTGTGGTCGCGGCTGCGCAACCACTGGTAGGTCGACTGTCCGGGGTAGAAAAGGGTCACTGTTTTGGTTCGAATTTTGGACCAGTCAATGGCCGCGGGATCGGCGGCCAAAGCCGCACCCGGCAAGCCCGCCATCAATGCCAGGAACGCGGTGGAAATAACGGCGCGTTTGATCGTACGCATTTCAATTTCCTCCTGTCGGCTCCACCACGCCGTTCCCAGTCGTTCGCCTCCGTCCTGTCCAAGATATTTCGCCGTCGCCGCCGTTTTTCCGCCGATGGTTTCGTCGCCGGACACTGTCCCTTCACCGGGTATGGGCGACGGGACACACGCGTTTGGGGCATACCTACTACGCTTGCGCGCAAGGTGCCTTGACGGCGATCAAATCTCGGGGAATGCATCGGCGACGGGCGGCGCTGGAACCCGTTAGAACTCGTAAACATAGGTGATCCACGTGCCGAACGTGTTGGTACCGACGCCGGCGTTCCGGTTCGTCATCCAGCCGAGATCGAGACCGATGCCGTTATCGAAGGCGTACCCGGCGGAAACCTGGAACTGTTCCTCGTTGGTCCCGGTACCGTCCGCGGCTTCGGTCTCCTTGCGGGTTCCGGCCAGAGTCAGGTTCCAGTTCTTGTAGGTGAGGGCCAGCGCACCGGTCAGGTAGAAGCGGTCCTGGCCGTCGACGCCGTCGGCGTCGGTCAAGCTCACGTACTCGATAAGCGGCCTCGCACCGATATGGTCGGTGATCCCGATTTCGTATTCGGCGCCGACGGCGAAGCCTTTCTCGTCCTCCTCCGTATCCAGGCCGTTTCCCTGGTGCACATAGGCCAAGTGATAGCGGAAACCGGGCAGCGCCTTGAACCCGCCGCCGTCCAGACCCACGGCGAACGACGAAAGGTCGCCCGTGTTGCCGGGTCCGCCATCGGCCTGGCGGGGCTTGTCGCGCCGGGTGATGACGGACTCGGCCAGCCCCGAGGTGTCGAGGAAAAAGGTGCTCGCCGACAGGGTGTGCCGACCCAGGGTCTCGTCCCCGAAACTCACGCTTCCGCCAAAGCCTATGCGCTCCGCCAGCTCGTATCCCTCGGGCAAATCACGCCCGTAGATGCCCGGCGCCGCGCCCCAGGCGATGCCGAAGTTGGGGGCGAACTTGCCGCCGAAAAGGGAAAAGCGTTCGGTGTCGTAGTTGAGGGTCAAGACTTCGACGAACAGGCCCTGGTTGTCGAAGACCTGGTCGTCGCCGGCCACGGCGGGCGCCTTGACCGGCTCCAGGACGAGGCCCGTGAACACCGAGATTTCCTCGGAGAACCGGATGGTGGCCGATGGCTCGGTGGCGGTGAACAGCGTGTTGAACTCGGCCGTCGGGTCATCGGAGTCATAGGCCAGGTCGTTCTGTATCTCGATGACGATTTCGCCGGAGATGTTCGGGAAGGTATCTTTTTCGCCGGCCCCGGCCGGCCCCGAAATCGCCAACGCCAAAGCCACCCCGAACGCCGGTCCAAGGCCGGGTGTTTTCGACATTCGACGACCTCTCCCGTCACCTCATGGTGCTGCCGTCGTCCAATCGGCGGCACGTAATACCATCGGCACACTATGCATTTCATGAAGGCATGGACCTTGACAGGCGTCAACTGACAGGCCGACGTACCTGTAAGTATCGCGTTATCCGCGCGCGCCCTCGACCGTCCCGTTTCCGGGATACGGCCCCGGCAGCCGTGACCCTCAGTCTTCGGGGTCGTAATCCTCGGGAAGCTTGTGGGCGATACCCTTGTGGCAGTCGATGCAGGTCTTGCCTTCCCGCATCGCCTCGGGGTGTATCTTGCGTACCCGGCGCCGCTGCTTTTCGAAGTCCATGGCCTCGAAAGAGTGGCAGTTGCGGCATTCGCGGGAGTCGCTGGCCTCCATGGACGCCCACACGTGCTCGGCCATTTCAAGCCGTTTGGCCTCGAATTTCTCCGGCGTATCGATGGAGCCGAGGATCTTGTGGAACAGCTCGTTGGTGGCCTGGATCTTGCGGATCAGCTTGGGCGTCCATTCCTTGGGCACGTGGCAGTCGGAGCAGATGACCCGGACCCCGGTGCGGTTCGTGTAATGGATGGTTTTCTTGTATTCCTGGAAGACCAACTGGTCCATCTCGTGACAGGAGACGCAGAACTGGAGCGTGTTGGTGTATTCCATGAAGGTGTTGAAGCCGCCCCAGAAAACGACCCCGCCGATGCCGCCGGCGACAAGGATGGCGCCCCAGCTGTATTTGCTGGTGGGGCTCCAAAACCACTTCCACACGCAAATGATAAAGCGAACCATCACCTAACGTCCCCCGCCACTTGCGTACGCGTACCAGCCGTCCCGCCGGTGCGCGGCCGGGTCTGCCGCGTGGCCTGACCGGGGAACGGAAACACACCGGCTCCCGTCGGGCAAGACCCGGATGGGAGCCGGCTTAAGCGGTCACCTTTTTTTGGGCAGGGTCGTGAGGTGGGACATGATGTCGACGACGATCTGCCGGTCCAGGGCGCGCAGCGCCGGCATCTGTTCGCCGGGCTGGCCGTTGAGGATCTTGTGCATGACTTCCCACGGGTTGCCCATCTGCTTGCCCATGGGCTTCATGTCCTTGGGCAGCAGGCCGTCCTTGCCGTGGCACTGGGCGCAGATGGTGTTGAAGTACACCTCCCCCTTGGCCTTGTCTCCCTTCGGCTTGTTCGTCGCGCGGTCGATGTAGGCACCCATATCGACCTGCCCCTTGCTGACGAACAGGGCCAGGTCCTGGAAGTCGGCCTCATCCATCTTGCCGGCGTAGCCGTGGGTCTTGTCCTTCAGCACGGCGACGATCTTCGCCGGATCGGCGCCGGCCATGCCGTTGATGCCCTTGATGCCGGTCGAGTGCTTGCCCGTGGCGTAGGCGCCGTCCTTGCCCATGGCGTCCCAGCCGTGGCATTCCTTGCACCGCCAGTTGGACTTGGGCTTCTTGGCGTATTTCCTGTCGGCCGGATAGGCCGGGTGCGCCTTCTTCGGCGCCTCGGCCTTGATCACCTTGTACCACTTGTCATACAGCTGGCCGCCGCGGACGATGGACGACTGGACTTCCGCCGCGGCCGCTGGAAACGGGGTGGCAACGAAACCGGCGGTGGCGCCGGCAAATGCCATCGACAGCGCACCGAGAACGGATATCCATAACCGCGTATCGCGTTTCATCGCATATCTCCCGTAAGTGGTCCGGTGCAGCGAACCTGAATGCAGGAAGTTGCCGCGCAACGATCCCACGCAAACAATGGTAGAGAAATGTACCCGATTCAAGGCGTGACGTCATTGACCCCGGTCAAAGGACAATCAATTGTCGGCACCGATATCGAAGCGGCCACGGGGTAGGGCACACTGGGCGAAAGAGTCCCCGGGGTCTATAAATCCCCTCGCCATGATCGCCGCGAATATGCCGGGCGGGAGGAGCGCGCCGTGAGGACCCTGGTGCTGGGCGCCGGGGTCGTCGGCGTCGCCGCCGCCTATTACCTGGCCCGCGCCGGGCACCAGGTGACGGTGGTCGAGCGCCGGGCCGGTCCCGGCCTGGAAACCAGCTTCGCCAACGGCGGCCAGATCGCCGCCAACCACAGCGAACCGTGGGCCAACCCGGGGACCCCGGCCAAGGTCCTCAAATGGCTGGGACGCGCCGACGCGCCGATCCTTTTCCGCCTGCGCGCCGATCCCCGGTTGTGGTGGTGGGTCCTGCGTTTCCTCCGCAACTGCACGGCCCGCCGGGCGCGCATCAACACCGAACGCCTGACCCGCATCGCGCTCTACAGCCGCGCCGCCCTGGGCGAGCTCCGGGCGGAGACCGGCATCCAGTACGACCAGCGCACCCGGGGCATCCTGCACATCTACCGGGACCCAAGGGAATACGAGCACGCCCTGGCGCAGGCGGAATTGGTGCGGCCGCTCGGGTGCGTGCGCCGGGCCCTCGACGCGGCGGGCTGCGTCGGCGTGGAGCCGGCCCTGGCCGGGGCCAGGGATAGCCTCGTCGGCGGCCTCTACTGTCCCGACGACGAAAGCGGCGACGCCTACACGTTCACCGTCCGGCTCGCCGAAATCTGCGTCGGGCAGGGCGTCGAGTTCCGCTACGGCACCACCGTGGAGCGCCTGCGCGCCGACGGCGACCGGGTAACCGGGGCCGACACCGATGGCGGCACCCTCACCGCGGATGCCACCGTGCTCGCCCTGGGCATCTACAGCCCCTTCCTGGCCCGGCCGCTGGGCATCACCCTTCCCATCTATCCGGCCAAGGGCTATTCGGTGACCATCCCCATCGACCACCCCGAGGGCGCGCCCGAGGTCGGTCTCCTCGACGACGAGCGGAAACTGGTCTACAGCCGCCTGGGCCAGCGCCTGCGGGTGGCGGGAACGGCGGAGTTCACCGGCTACGACACCGCCGTCACCGAGTCGCGCGTCCGGTCCATCCTCGACTCGGCGCTCGAGCTCTTCCCCGACTGCGGCGACGCCGCCAAGGCCGAGTTCTGGGCCGGCCTGCGTCCGATGACGCCGGACACCGTGCCGGTGATCGGCCGCACCCGGTATGCCAACCTCATCCTCGACACCGGCCACGGGACCCTGGGCTGGACCATGGCCTGCGGCTCGGGCCGGATCGTGGCCGACCTGGTGAGCGGCAGGACGCCGGAAATCGATCTCGATGGTCTGGGTGTCGAGCGTTTCCAGTGAAACCGGCTGCGCCGGGTGGGGTTGCACCCGCTCAGGGGACTTACGCGGCCCCACCGGGGCCACGGTTCCCCTGAACCCCCGCTTTTTCTCAGGGCCTTCAGGCCCCGCGAAAGCCGGCGCGGCAGCGCTCCTCCGGCGGAATGCCGGCGGCTCGCTGGGTAGTGTCTCAGTTTGAAATTTGATGCGCTGAAAGCGCAAAGCGGACTCGAATGTCGGCTTTGCGGATGAAAGCGGTCGTCGTTCCGGTGCGGTGATTGAGTCCGGTAATAGCCAAAAGCGGACCTAAAGACGGGGGATGGTCAGGCCTTGAGGCCGGCTTTCTTCAGTCCTTCGAGAAACCCGTCCAGGTTACGGTAGCCGGCTATTGGGAAACGTTTCTTCAGTCCCCCGATGGTGAGGCCGGGTTCCAGGTCCAAGAGTTTCCCAAGGGCCGCTTCGGCTTCTTCCTGGCGCCCCATCTGCGCCAGGCTCGCCACCAATACGTAGTGGGGAGGAAGATTGTCGCGGTGAAGCCGGATCGCCTTTTTGCCCCATGACGCCGCTTCCTGATAATTTTTCAATTGCATGTGGGCGACGGCAAGCACGCCATGGGCCACCCACATGGAGACGTCCAGCGGGCTAAGCCGCATGGCCCGTTCGGCGTGTTCAATGACGGTTTCCGGGTCGCCCAGGAAGCAGCGAATGGTGGCGCTTGCCAGCCAGGCCCGGTTGGCGTTGGCGTTGATGGAGAGCGAACGGTCGATCAACGCCGCCGCCTCGTCCAAATCGCCTTCGAGAATGCCGATCGCCATGCCCGTTTGCCACAGCACATAGGGGTCCGTGCGGTCCGCCTTGAACGCCGCCTGGGCCAGCCGCAGGGCTTCGGCCTTGTCGGCGTCGGAAATCACCAGACCCTTGAGTTGCACATGACGGCGGTGGCAATAGGACGCGCAGGCGTAGGCGCGGGCGTAGTTGGGGTCCAGTTCGATGGCTTTCATGAACAGGTCCAGCGCGTCGGCCGAATCCTTGGGCGTTAGTTTGTCCATTTTCGCCAGACCACTAAGGGTCAAGTCGTAGGCGTCGAAGCTCTCCGGGCGCTTATGCCTGATTCGCTCGACCTCGGCGCGTTGAATTTGCGGCTCGATAGCACCGACGACGCTGGCGGCGATTTCGTCCTGCAGGTCGAAAATGTCATCCAGGCCCCCGTCGTAGCGATCAGCCCAGACGTGGTTTCCGGTGGTCGCGTCAATCAGCTCGGCGCTGACCCGGACCCTGTCTCGGGCCTTCCTGACGCTGCCCTCCAGCACGTAACGGACACCCAGTTCACGGCCGACTTTCTTCACGTCCACGGCACGGCCCTTGTAGGTAAAGGACGAACCACGGTCGATGACGAAAAATGCCCGCACGTTGGAAAGCGCCGTAATCAGGTCGTCCGTTATGCCGTCGGAAAAATATTCCTGTTCCGGGTCGCCGGAAAGGTTTTCGAACGGCAGCACGGCGACGGAAGGGATGTCGGGAAGCGCCGGCGCCCCCGCCGACGGTCCCGGTTTCCCCTGAGCGGGCGTAGCAGCTTCATTCGATTGGATCTGCTCATAAAGGCTTCGAGTTTCCGCTTCCGGTGCGGCATCGAGGTCGCTCCGTAATACCGCTTCCAGAGTTTTGAATTGTTTCAACGCCTGGACCCGCTTGCCGTTATCGGCGTAAAGCCGCATCAAGGTCCGGTGCCCTTCTTCGCTTAGCGGATCAATCGTGGTAAGGCGTTTCGCCGTCTCTACGGCGGCGTCCGTATCCCCCGCGTCGGCCTGATGGCGGCTGAGTTTCGCCAACACGGCGGCGGCCAAATCGGCAAACCGCGCGCGTTCCGATCTGATCCAGTCCTCGAACCCCTTTTCCTTGACCTCCAGGCCCTCCAACAAGCCGCCGACGTAGAGCCCGGCTGCTTTGTTAAGCGCTTCCGACGTGCCCTCTGACGCCAGCCGCTCAAATTTCACCGCGTCGATGTCGGCTGCGCCGATATTCAGCACCACGTCATCGCCATCGGTCACCAGGGCCTTGGAATCGTCATCATCTAGGGCTTTTCTTAATTTGGAGATCGCCTGACGCAGGCTTTGGCGGGCTTGTTCGTCGAACCGTTCGCCCCAAAGAAGCGCCGCCAACTTGTCCCTGGATTGGGGTT
>JADFHR010000104.1 GCA_022567015.1 Pseudomonadota bacterium | reverse complement strand
CTTACCAAGGCTTTCGGACGGCGTCGCGCACGCTTCGCGATGCCCCGCATCGCCACAGCGCACGCTTAGGGCCGAAAACCTTGGTAAGCCGGCTCGTCGGGTCATGATCAGCGCCCCTTGGTATGAGGGGCCGTAACGGCATCGTCGCGGCGACCACGCGTGCCGCCATGGCCGCCGTGCCGGTTGCGGCTATCCTTCCGGACTAAACGTCAAGCCCTGAGGGGGGTCGTTGCCTGTTCGCGGGTGGCGAAGCGGTAGTTGTTCTTGCCTTCGGCCTTGGCCGCGTACATGGCCCTGTCGGCCCGCCTGAACAGCTCTTCGGGCGTTTCTCCGTCCCCGGGATAGAGGGCGATGCCGATGCTGGCGCCGAGCGGCGTCACCCGCCCGTCCACGGCAAAAGACCGGGACAGGGATTCAAGAACCTTTGCGACCACGGTGGCAACCGCCGCCTTGTCGGTCATGGCCGTCAGCACGAGGAGGAACTCGTCGCCCCCGAACCGGGCCACCGTGTCGGTTTCGCGGACGCAGGCGCGCAGCCGTCCGGCCACCTCCTTGAGCACACGGTCTCCGGCCTCGTGGCCGTGGGTGTCGTTGATCCCCTTGAAGCCATCCAGATCGACGAACACCAGCGCCGCCATGGTGACATTGCGCCTGGCCATTGCCAACGCCTGTGAAAGCCGGTCCATGCCGAGCGCACGGTTGGGCAGGCCGGTGAGGACGTCATGGGTGGCCAGGTGGCGGATGCGTTCCTCCGCCTTCTTGCTTTCGGTGATGTCGGTGCCGATGGCGCCGACGGCGACGATCTCACCGGCGGTATTGCGGATCGGAAACTTGATGGTGCGATAGGTGTGGAGGCTGTCCTCGCGCTGCCACTCTTCCTCCACCTCGACGGTCTGCCCGGTTTCCAACACGGCCTGATCATGGACGGCAAAGGAATCCGCCAGTTCCTGGGGGAAAATTTCGTGGCAGGTCTTGCCCCGGCCCTCTTCGTCGGTAACGCCGTACAGCTTCTCCGCTTCCAGGTTGATCAGGGTATAGCGCCCTTGTGCATCCTTGATGTGGATCTTGACCGGCGAGTGGTTGACGACGGTCCTGAACCGCTCCTCACTCTCGCGCAGCGCCGCCTCGCGCTGCTTGAGCGCCGTGATGTCCCGCAACGTCGCGTACGTTCCCCCGTCGGGGGTCCGGCCCTCCGTGACAATGAACCACCGGCCGTCGGTCAGTTCTCGCTCGAAGGAGCCTTTCGGGTTGCGGTGCTTCTCGAGGCGCTCGCGGATGAACTCTTCCTCGCGGCCGACGGCTTCGGCGAGGAGGCCCCGCTCGACGCTGGCATTGAGAAGGTCCTCGAAACGCGCACCGGGCACCAGAAATTCTTCGATGCCGGAATGCAGGTCCTCGTACGCGGCGTTGCAGATGACCAAGCGGTCCTCGGCGTCGTAAAGGGCGAAGCCTTCGTGCAGGCTCTCGATGGCGCCGCGGAACCGTTCCTCGCTCTCGCGCAGCGCGTCCTCGGCCTGTTTGCGCTCGGTGATGTCCCGGGCGACGCCGGAGAACAGGCGCCGCCCGGCGACCCTCATTTCACCGACCTCCAGCTCCATCGGGAAGGTAGAGCCGTCCTTGCGCCGGCCGTCGACGACGCGCCCCTTGCCGATGATCTTGGCCTCCCCGGTATTCAGATAGTTGGTGAGGTAGCCGTCGTGCCCGGAATGGTATGGCTCGGGCATCAGCATCCGGATGTTATTGCCCACGACCTCGTCCGGCGCATAGCCGAACATACGCTCGGCCCCCGGACTGAAGGATTGGACGACGCCCTGCTTGTCGATGGTGATGACGCCGATGACCAGGCTGTCGATGACCGCCCGCAGACGTTCCTCGCTCTCGCGCAGCGCCAATTCCGCCCGCCGGCGGGAGGTGATGTCGGTGCCGACGCCGCGGTAGCCCCGGAACACCCCATCGGCATCGAAGACGGGCCTGCCGCTGATCCTGAGATGGAGCGTCCGGCCATCGGGCGAATAGAACGCGTACCGGAACTCCCGGAACGGCCGGTGTGCCTCGAGGTCGGCCAGATGATCGCGCCATTTTTCGTCGCCAATATCTCCCTTCCCCATGTCGGCGCGTGTCTTGCCCAGCACGTGGACAGGATCGACCCCCGTCACCGCGCCGAACCGGTCCGAGAAATACGAGAACCGCAGGTTTTCGTCCATTTCCCAGAACCAGTCCGAGGCCGCTTCGGCCATGTCCCTGGACCGTGCCTCGCTGTGCGCCAACCGGGCCTGCGCGTCGGCGATCTGGCGGGTCACGTTGTCGAAGGCGCGGCTCATCCGGCCCAGTTCGTCGCCGCCCTTGAGGCCGCTGCACGCCGTCAGGTCGCCACCGGCAAGTTTCTCGGCCGCGTCGAGCAGCCGGGCCAAACGCCGGGCAACGATGAAGTGGGACCCCAGCCAGAACAGCACCGCCAGGGCGCCGAGGGCCGAAGCCGCATACAGGTCCGGGCCGAGGACGTGCCGGCGGGCCGCCACCTTGGCCCGGCTGATATCGAGCTCGAAGAACACGACGCCCGTCCCGGACGGGCGCGATGCGTCGCCTTCGCCCTCCAGTCTAAGAGAGGCGTAGCCGAGGAAAGACCGGCGATCCGGCGCCAGGATCACCTGGACGTGGCGGCCTTTTCTGGCCTCCCGGGCGGCGGCGGCGTCGTAGGGCGCCTCGATCTCCGCGATGGGGCGGTCAAGCCACGCCGGGCGCGTGGATGCGATAATCGAATCGTTTGCATCCAGCACGAGAACGATCTTGTGTTCCGGATGGAACCCGGTGTCCACAACCTCCTGCCGTGCCCTTTCCAGATCGCCCCTTCGGTACAGGTACTCCAGGGTGCTCCGAAGGTGGGTCAGGGTATCGGACGCCGAACGGTACGCTTTTTCCTCCATCTCCCGCTCCACCTTGGGCACGCTGTGGAACAGGGAGACGGCGACCATGAGCCCGGCGAATCCGATCAGGAAAATCGGAACGGCGGCCCTGAGGGACATGGAGACGAAGGGCATCATGGCCGTGCGGCCTCCAGGCGGGAAGCCCGCTCAAAGCTCTCGATCAACGGCTTGTGTCCGGCCGCCATGGGTTTTCGGCCCGGCGCCATCAGGGCCGGAGCGTCGCCGGCCAACGATTCCAGGTTCCTGGAGAGGAAAATCGCGCAAACGGGTCTGAAAGCGAACGGCATGCCCCCCGCGGAATGCTGAAAAACCTTCATGTGCGGCATATGACAGTTCTTCAGCAACCCGTTGGATGGTCTTGTTCCACGCCGTTTCCCCGGCGGCGTCACCGGCCGGCATACCGGTAATGTGAATATGGGGACCGTTCCGCGACATTTCCTGACGAAGTGGCGAGGGGC
Organism: Pseudomonadota bacterium; assembly: GCA_022567015.1. Classification (GTDB taxonomy): domain Bacteria; phylum Pseudomonadota; class Alphaproteobacteria; order Rhodospirillales; family 2-02-FULL-58-16; genus JACZQZ01. The sequence goes on along the minus strand of JADFHR010000104.1, from coordinate 7,338 downwards.
GCCATGGTTGACGGGCGGGGTCCCGTCCGCCGTTGCGCCGGCGGGCTTCCCGCCTTGCGCTGTTCGGCGCGCCGGTCTTATAGTGCCGGTTTATGATCGATGGCGCCTCGGACACCATTCAGTTTGCGCACCGCCACCTGCTTGGCATCGAAGGCCTGTCGCCGGACGACATAACGCTTCTGCTCGACCACTCCGAATCCTACGTCGAGCAGAACCGCCAGATCGACAAGAAGAAGTCGGTGCTGCGCGGACGCACCATCATCAATCTGTTTTTCGAGGCTTCGACCCGCACGCGCACGTCGTTCGAGCTGGCGGGCAAGCGCCTCGGCGGCGACGTCATCAATATGTCGGTGTCCACCAGCTCGATCAAGAAGGGCGAGACCCTGATCGACACGGCGATGACGCTGAACGCCATGCATCCCGATGTCCTGGTCTTGCGCCATCCCGATGCCGGCGCCGCCAAGCTGTTGTCGGAGAAGGTCAACTGCGCGGTCATCAACGCCGGAGACGGAAGCCACGAACACCCGACCCAGGCGCTGCTCGACGCGCTGACCATCCGCCGGCGCAGGGGCGGGCTGCAGGGCCTTAAGGTGGCCATCTGCGGGGACATCGTGCATTCGCGCGTCGCCCGGTCCAACATCCACCTGCTCAACACCATGGGGGCGCGGGTGCGCCTGATCGCGCCCAGGACCCTGATCCCGGAGGGCGTGGAACGGCTCGGCGTGGAGGTGTTCTACGACATGAAGGAGGGCCTGGAGGACTGCGACATCGTCATGATGCTGCGCCTGCAAAGCGAGCGCATGCACGGCAACTTTTTCCCGTCCATCCGCGAATACTTCCACTTCTTCGGCCTCGACTATGAAAAGCTCGCCAGCGCCAAGCCCGACGCCCTCATCATGCACCCCGGCCCGATGAACCGGGGCGTGGAGATCGACTCGGAAGTGGCCGACGACATCGGCCGCAGCGCCATCCGCGAGCAGGTGGAGATGGGCGTGGCCGTGCGCATGGCCTGCCTCGAACTCCTCACCCTCAACCGGCCCGAAACGGAGCAGGGGAACCTCTGATGGCGGGCAAGCCGAGTGAGTCCCTGGGCCGGGTGGCCTACGTCAACGCCCGCCTGGTGGATCCGGCCTCGGGCCTGGACGCGCCCGGGGCGCTGCTCACCGAGGGCGAGGTCATCGCCGACTTCGGCGCCGGGCTGTTCAGCGAAGGGGTGCCCGAGGGCATCAAGGTGGTCGACTGCGGCGGCCACTGCCTGATCCCGGGGCTTGTCGACATCCGCGTGCAACTGCGCGAGCCGGGCGAGGAACACAAGGGCACGCTGGCTTCGGGGGGACGGGCGGCGACGGCGGGGGGCATTACCACGATGGTCTGTCTGCCCAACACCGTCCCCGTGATCGACGACATGTCGGTGGTGGAGTTCATCGCCCGCCGGGCGCGCCTGCTGGGGCTGACCAAGGTGTACTGCTACGGCGCCGTGACCAAGGGCCTGGAAGGCCGGGCCCTGGCCGAAATGGGCATGCTGGCCGAGGCCGGGGCGGTCGCCTTCACCGACGGCGTCAAGGCGGTGGGCGACGCCCAGGTCATGCGCCGGGCGCTCAGCTACGCCGGCACCTATCGGCTGTTGATCGTCCAGCACCCCGAGGAATCGAGCCTCGCCGAGGACGGCGCCATGAACGCCGGCGAAACGGCGACCCGGCTGGGCCTGCAGGGCATCCCCCGCGCCGCCGAGATCATCATCGTGGAGAGGGACATCCGGCTGGTCGAGATGACCGGCGGGCGGATCCATTTCGCCCACGTCTCCACCGCCGAGGCCATCGAGGCCGTGGCCCGGGCCAAGACCCGCGGGTTGAACGTAACCTGCGACACGGCGCCGCCCTATTTCGCCCTCAACGAGACCGCGGTCGGCGATTACAGGACGTTTGCCAAGCTGTCGCCGCCCCTGCGCGCCGAGGCCGACCGCCAGGCGGTGGTCGACGGGTTGAAGAACGGCACCATCGACGCCATCGCCTCCGATCACGCCCCCCACGACGAGGACGCCAAGCGCCTGCCCTTCGCCCAGGCCGCCTGCGGCGGCATCGGGCTCGAGACCCTTTTGCCGGTGTCCCTCGAGTTCTATCAGAACGGGCAGATGTCGCTCACCGACGTGCTGCGCCTGCTCACCTGCGGGCCGGCGGACGTGCTGGGGCTCAGCGCCGGGCGGCTGGAAAAGGGCCTGCCGGCGGACCTCACCCTGTTCGACCCCGACCGCGCCTGGAAGGTGGTCGCCGACGACCTGCTGAGCAAGTCCAAGAACTCGCCCTTCGACGGCCGCCCGGTGCAGGGGCGGGTGCTGCGCACCGTGGTCGACGGCCGGGCCGTTTACGGGCGGGAAGGCTGAGCCATGCCCGAGGCCGGCACGGCGCTCACCTGGTGGTATCTTCTTGCCGCCGCCGCCGGGTACCTGCTCGGCTCCATCCCCTTCGGCCTGGTGCTGACCCGCACCGCCGGGCTGGGCGATATCCGCCGGCTGGGCTCGGGCAACATCGGCGCCACCAACGTGCTGCGCACCGGCAGCAAGGCCCTGGCGGCGGCCACCGTGGTGCTCGACGGCGGCAAGGGAGCGGTGGCGGTCCTCGCCCTGGCGCCCTGGGACGCGGGCCTGGTCGCCGGGTTTGCCGCCGTGATCGGCCATAACTTCCCCGTCTGGCTGCGCTTCAGGGGCGGCAAGGGGGTGGCGACCACCCTCGGCGTGCTCCTCGCCGTCGCCTGGCCGGTGGGGCTGCTGGCGTGCCTGACCTGGCTCGTGGTCGCGGCCGTGTTCCGCTACTCCTCGCTGGCCGCCCTGGTGGCGATCATGGCCACGCCGTTCACCATGCAGTGGCTGGCCGACGGACCCCGCATAGGCCTCGCCGCCGCCCTCACCGTGCTCGCCATCGTGCGCCACCAGGCCAACATCCGCCGCCTGCTCAAGGGACAGGAATTGAAGATCGGGGCGAAGGGGATGGCCGGCGGGCCGAGCTGACCGGCCGCGACCCTCGAACACAACACGTGGATTATCGCGGTCCGCGCACGAAGGTGCCGCAGCCGTGCCTCGTGCGCGGCGCCCTTCCTTCGGTTTGTCCCTTGCGTGCGAACGAAACCCATGTTAGAACATAACAGGAACATTCAATTTTTCCTCGAGACATGAACTCGTTTTTTGGCGATGCACACGTTTCATCGACCTCCACCGGCCTCCTTGACGCGCTCTCGGGCCATGGCCCACAGTCCCCCGCCATGAGCAAAAGCCCGGACCGCCCGCTCGCGGGAGCCGAAAAACTGGCCTGGCTCAGGCTGATCCGTTCGGAAAACGTCGGCACCATAACCTTTTTCAGGCTGGTCGAGCGTTTCGGCTCGGCCGGCGCGGCGCTGGAGGCGCTGCCGGACCTGGCCCGGCGCGGCGGGCGCGCCAGGAAGATCAAGGTCTGTCCCAAGGCCGCCGCCGAGCGCGAGATGGAGGCGCTGGACAGCCTGGGCGCGCGGCTGATCGCCCGCGGGGAAGCCGGCTATCCCGCCCTGCTCGCCCACATCGACGACCCACCGCCGCTGATCGGCGTCATCGGCCACGCCCATCTGCTGGAGAGGACCGCCATCGCCGTGGTCGGTGCCCGCAACGCGTCGCTGAACGGCCGGCGGTTCGCCCGCCGGCTGGCCGGCGACCTGGGATCGGGCGGCCTGCTGGTGGTTTCCGGCCTGGCCCGGGGCATCGACTCCAGCGCCCACGAAGGCGCGCTGGAGACCGGCACCGCGGCCGTGCTCGCCGGCGGCATCGACGTGGTCTATCCGGAAGAAGGGGCCAAGCTGTACGCGGACATCGCCGAGCGCGGCGTGCTGATGAGCGAGATGCCGCCCGGCACCCGGCCCCAGGCGCGGCACTTTCCGCGCCGCAACCGCCTGATTTCGGGGCTGTCCAGGGGCGTCGTCGTGGTCGAGGCCAGTCCCCGCTCGGGCTCGCTGATCACCGCCCGCCTGGCGTTGGAGCAGGGGCGCGAGGTGTTCGCCGTCCCCGGATCGCCCCTCGACCCCAGGGCGCGCGGGGCCAACGACCTGATTCGCCAGGGGGCGACGCTGACCGAATCCGCGGACGATGTGTTCGCTGTGCTGAACGAGATGGCCCCGCCCCCCCTCGCCGAGACCGAACCCATTGTTTTTTCAGCCCCGTCACCGGAGCCGTCGGGCGATAGCGAGCTTCATGCCGCCCGCGCGGACATCGAGGAATTGTTGGGTCCCGGACCGGTGATGGTTGACGAAATCATCCGTAACTGCCAATTCTCCTTTGCCGTTGTATCCATGGTCCTCTTGGAACTGGAACTGGCGGGCCGCCTGGAACGCCATCCGGGCAACCAGGTTTCGTTGGTTCAGGAACTGTAACGGAATTCCATGAACGTCGTCGTTGTCGAGTCGCCGGCCAAGGCAAAAACCATCAACAAGTATCTGGGCGCGTCCTACACCGTGCTCGCCAGCTACGGCCACATCCGTGACCTGCCGTCCAAGGACGGCTCGGTGCGCCCCGACGCGGACTTCGCCATGGACTGGGAGGTGGACCCCAAGGCGCGCAAGCACATCAACGAGATCGCCCGCGCCCTGAAGGGCGCCGAGCGCCTCTATCTGGCCACCGACCCGGACCGCGAGGGCGAGGCCATCTCGTGGCACGTGCGCGAAGTGCTCGATCAACTCAATGCGCTCGACGGCGTGGACGTCAAGCGCGTGGTCTTCAACGAGATCACCAAGAACGCCGTCCTCGAGGCGTTCAAACACCCCCGGGAGCTGGACCGGGAGCTCATCGACGCCTATCTGGCGCGCCGGGCGCTGGACTACCTTGTCGGCTTCACCCTGTCCCCGGTGTTGTGGCGCAAGCTGCCCGGCAGCCGCTCGGCCGGGCGCGTGCAGTCGGTGGCGCTGCGCCTGATCTGCGAACGCGAGACCGAGATCGAGGCCTTCACGGCGCGGGAATACTGGACCGTGGAGGCGGACTTCCGCACCGGATCGGGGACCTCGTTCACCGCCCAGCTCACCCGTCTGGACGGAGACAAGCTGGACAAGCTGGCGCTTTCGGACGAGGCCGCGGCGCGGGCCGCCGTCGCCGCCATCGAAAGCCGCGGCTTCGCCATCGAGCGGGTGGAGCGCAAGAAGGCCCACCGCCACCCGGCGGCGCCGTTCACCACCTCGACCCTGCAGCAGGAGGCGGCGCGCAAACACCACTTCACCACCAAGCGCACCATGCAGATGGCGCAGAAGCTGTACGAGGGATTCGCCATCGGCGGCGAGACCGTCGGCCTGATCACCTACATGCGCACGGACGGCGTGCAGATAGCCGGCGAGGCCGTTGCCGCGTGCCGCCGCCTCATCGGCGCCGATTACGGCGCGGCCTACCTGCCGAAGACGCCCCGGGTCTACAAGGCCAAGGCCAAGAACGCCCAGGAGGCCCACGAGGCCATCCGCCCCACCGACGTCGGGCGGCGCCCCGAAGACGTGGCGCGCCACCTGGACAACGACCAACGGCGGCTTTACGCCCTTATCTGGAAGCGCACCGTGGCCAGCCAGATGGCGTCTGCCGCCCTCGACCAGGTGGCCGTGGACGTGACGTCGAACGACGGCGCCGTGAGCCTGCGCGCCACCGGCTCGGTGGTGGCGTTCGACGGCTTCCTCAGGGTCTACCGGGAAGGCCGCGACAATGGCGAGGACGAGGACAGCGAAACCATCCTGCCCGACCTCAACAAAGGCGAGGCGGTGGATCGCACCCGCATCGGGCCGGAGCAGCACTTCACCCAGCCGCCGCCCAGGTACGGCGAGGCCAGCCTGGTCAAACGCCTGGAGGAATTGGGCATCGGCCGCCCGTCCACCTACGCCTCCATCATCTCGGTGCTCCAGGACCGCGACTACGTGCACCTGGAAAAACGTCGCTTCGTGCCCGAGGACCGGGGTCGCCTGGTCACCGCGTTCCTGACCAGTTTCTTCCGCCGTTACGTGGAGTACACCTTCACCGCCGACCTGGAGGACAAGCTGGACGATATCTCCGGCGGGCGCGTCGACTGGAAGACGGTGCTGCGCGAGTTCTGGGGCGCCTTCAGCAAGGCCGTGGAGGATACCCGCGAGCTGCGCATCAGGGACGTCCTGACGGCGCTGGACGACTTGCTCGGTCCCCACTTCTTCCCCGAGGACGCCGGCGGCGGCGATGCCCGCGCGTGTCCCAGTTGCGACGACGGCCGCCTCGCTCTCAAGCTGGGCAAGTTCGGGGCCTTCATCGGTTGCACCAACTATCCCGACTGCCGCCACACGCGCCCGCTGGTGGTGGCCAATGGGGACGAGCCGTCAACGGCCGCCGCCGGCAACGGTCCCCGCGCGCTGGGGCGCGATCCCGCAAGCGGGCTCGAGGTTTCGTTGCGCAAGGGCCCCTATGGGTTCTATGTGCAACTCGGCGAGCCCGAGGGTAAGACCAAGCCGAAGCGGGCGTCGTTGCCCAAGGACATGGACCCGGCCGGGGTCGACCTGGACCGGGCGCTGGCGTTGCTGGCGCTGCCCCGCGAGGTCGGACTCCACCCGGAAACCGGGGAGCCCATCGCCGCCGGCATCGGCCGCTACGGCCCCTACCTCCGGCACGGCGGCGTTTACCTGTCGTTGAAGGGCGATGACGACGTGTTGACCATCGGCCTCAACCGGGCCGTGACCGTCATCGCCGACGCGCCGAAAAAGGCGCCGGCGAAAACCCTGGGCAAGCACCCGGCCGACGGCAAACCCATCACCCAGCGCAGCGGGCGCTTCGGCCCGTACGTGCAGCACGGCACCGTGCGCGCCAACCTGCCCAAGGGCGTGTCCGCGGACACCCTCGGCCTCGACGCGGCGATAGAAATCCTCGCCGCCAAGGCGGCCAGGGCGGGGAAAAAAACCGGCCGCAGGAAACCCGGCGCCGGCAAGTCCGCCGCCGCGAAATCCCGTGCCCGGCAAACGGGCGCCCGCAGGCCCCCGAAAACCGCCGCCCCGGCAAGCGACTGATCCTAGTGTCCTGTCCCAGAGATTCGTACGCTATACGACGGTCTTGCGAGGTTTTCGGCTAGGAGCGCGGCGCGCCGTGATGCTGGAGCATCACAAGGGGCGCGCGACGACGTCCGGGGGCCGCGCGGGCGTCCCCCGCATACCGTAGCCGGGGGGGCACCCCCCTTATACCAAGGGTCACTGATCATGACCCATAGAGACGGCTTACCAAGGTTTTCGGCCTTAAGCGTGCGCTGTGGCGATGCGGGGCATCGCGAAGCGTGCGCGACGCCGTCCGAAAGCCTTGGTAAGCCGCCGTTGCGGTCGCGTATGCGGCCCGTCGGAGGG
>JADFHR010000103.1 GCA_022567015.1 Pseudomonadota bacterium | reverse complement strand
GCGGCGCCTGTTCTCCGGCGTCGTCCGGGACGTCACCGAGCGCAAACAGGCCGAGGACGCCCTGCGCCAGAGCGAGGCGCGGTTCCGCGGCGCCATCGAGAGCCTGCACGAAGGCTTCGCCCTTTACGACGCCGAGGGCCGCCTGGTCATCTGCAACGCCGTGTATGGGGAGCTGCATTCCGGCATCGAGGAATTGCTGGTGCCCGGTGCGCGTTTCGAGGACCTTCTCAATGCCAGCGTCGAGCGGGGCCTCCTCGCCGGAGCCGCCGGCCGTGAGGAAGAGTTCATCCGTGAGCGCCTTGAACAGCACCGCAACCCGAAAGGCTCCTTCGAGCGGGAACTGACCGACGGCCGGTGGTTCATTGTCACGGAGGGCCGGACCCCAGACGGGGGAACGTACGCGTCGTTGCGTGACATCACGGCGCTCAAGCAGCGCGAGGCGGCGCTGCGCGAGAGCGAGGAACGGTTCAGGGCCGTCGTCAACCACTCGCCGGCCAAGATTCACATCAAGGATGCACTGGGGCGCTATACCCTGATCAACCGGGAGGCGGAGAAGCTGTTCGGCGTCACCGACGAAGAGGGCCGGGGCAAGACCTCCCACGAAATTTTCCCCAAGGAGGTGGCGGATTCCTTCGCCGGCCATGATCAGGCCGTGTTGGAAACCGGGCAGACCGTCGAGGGTGAGGAGGAGTGGCAGTGCGAGGACGGGCTCCGCACCTATCTTACCATCAAGTTTCCGATCCGCGACGCCGCCGGTGATATCGTCGCCGTCGGCGCCATCGGCACCGACATCACCGAAAGCAAGAAGGCGGAGGAACGCATCCGCCACCTGGCCACCCATGACGTCCTTACCGACCTGCCTAACCGGGCGCTCGGCATGGACCGGCTTTCACAGGCGCTGGCATTGGCCAGGCGCAATGTCACCATGGCGGCGCTGGTGTTCGTCGATCTGGACGGCTTCAAGGAAATCAACGACACCCACGGCCACGAGGCCGGAGACCGTGTGCTCAAGGAGGTGGCTGGACGGCTGAGCGCCAGCGTCCGCGAGACCGACACCGTGGCCCGGTTCGGGGGCGACGAGTTCCTCCTCGTGCTGACCGCCATGACCGACAAAGCGTCGGTTACCGCCGTGGTCAAAAAGGTTCTTAAATCCGTATCCCGGTCTTTTGCCGTGGACGGGCGGGTGACGCCCCTCGGCGCCAGCATCGGCATCGCCCTTTATCCCGGGGATGGAGAAACGCCCGAAGAGTTGCTCAGGCGGGCCGACAGGGCCATGTACGCCGCCAAGGCCGCAGGCAAGAACACCTACCGCTTTGCCAAACACGAACGGGCAGCGACCGCCGCCAAGGCTTGACCGCCGCGACGATGCCGTTACGGCCCGTTCCCGGCGGCGCCGGCCAGGGCGTCCAGCGCGCCCTGCAGGATGTAGGCGGCGGCGGCCTTGTCGATCACCTGGGCGCGGCGCCGGCGCGACATGTCCGCCTCCCTGATCAGCATGCGCTCCACCGCCGCCGTGGACAGGCGTTCGTCCCAGAACGCGATCGGGATATCCATCCTCTCCAGCAGGTTGGCGGCGAACCGGCGCACCGACTGACAGCGCCGGCCTTCGGTGCCGTCCATCTGGAGCGGCAGCCCGATGACCAGGCCGCCGACGCCGTGCTCGTCGATGGTCCGGCGCAGGTGCTCGGCGTCTTTCGCGAACGTGGTGCGCCGCAGCGTCCGGTAGGGCGTGGCAATGGTCAGCGTGACATCGGAAAGCGCCAGCCCGACCGTCTTCGACCCCACGTCCAGGCCGAGAAGGCGGCCCCCGGGCCCAAGCTCCGCCTTCAGCCCGTGCAACGTCTTGATCGCCATGGGATCCGTCCCGCCCGCTCGTTCCCGGCGCCGGCCACAGTACTGCCCCCGAGCGGGCGAAGTCGAGCCCGCACCGGGCCCCGGGCGCGACCGGGAAAAGACAGTGGAGGGAACCCGTCGGGTCGACTATCATGTCCGGTAACCCATTGGTATTCCTGGCCGGGTGGGGGGCTGACACGACATGGGGACGGCTGCCGCCCGTTACCGGAAAAAGCGAACCAAGCGGGTCCGTGTTGCGGTTCTGGTCCTGGCCGCCGGCCTCGTCCATGCCGGGGCCGGCGGCGCGCAGGAAACGTTCCTCGGCGTTGCCGTGGAGCCCGCCTCGGGGACCTACCTGGTGTTGAAGCCGGTCAACGTCCGCGCCGGGCCGAAGACCAGCGCCAAGCGCCTCGGGCGCCTGAAGAAGGGCGACAAGGTCCAGGCGGTCGGCCAGGGCGGGGGCGCCGCATGGCTGGCCGTGGCAAAGGACGGCAAGGACCTGGGGTTCGTGTACGCGCCCATGCTGCTTCCCCTGATCGACGGCTCCCTGGCCCGGGACCTCACCGGGAAGGCATCCGTTCCCGGCGGGCCGACGTGCGATTACACCGTCCATTTCGAAGGCAAGAGCGCGGTCGAGGGCGAATTCTTCGAAATCGCCGATTACGAGGTCACCTACCGCTGCGACGACAAGGGCGTGAAGATCGACATCCCGGCCCTCATGTTCATCACCGAGGCGCCCTACCGGCTTTCCCAAAACCAAGTCTACCAGATCAGCATCGACATCCTGGAGATCGAAAACGGCTATGACGAGATCTTCTCCACCATCCTGATGTATAAGCGCAAGGAAGAGAAAGTCGTGTTCGACAGCGTCACCTTGAAGGAATTCCGCGCCGCGCCGACGGTGGCGGAAAGACCCGCCAAGACCGTCGGCGACGCGCTCGCCGCGGCGGTCGAGATCGCCCCCGGCGCATGGAACAGCAAAGTGTGGGAGGTCCTCGCCCGGGCGAGCCGTCCAACCCGGTAGCATCAAGGCCCCGTGATCGGCTGTGCCGGACCGACGCGTGGGCCGCGAGCCGTCCCGCGGAGCCCTTGCGGGTGACGCCGCCGCGCCGGCGCCGGGCCGGCGTCCCCTTTCCCGCCCGGCCCCAAGGGTGTTACCTTCCCGGCCGCGCCCCGGGGGCCATGTCCCGGTTTCCCGTTTCCGGGCGCCCGTGCTTTTGGTGGAGACGCGACCCATGGCGCTGGACAAGGCCACCGTCAAGACCATCGCCTTCCTCGCCCGCATCAAGGTGCCGGAAGAGGACCTGGAACACCTGGCCGGCGAGATGTCGAACATCCTCGGCTGGGTCGAGCAGTTGGGCGAGGTGGACACCGAGGGTGTCGAGCCGATGACCAGCGGCGCCGAGACGACCTTGCCCCAACGCGAGGACTCGGTGACCGACGGCGACGCACGGGACCAGGTGCTGGCCAACGCGCCGCAGCCGGAGGATGGCTTCTACGCCGTCCCCAAGGTGCTCGAATGACGGCGGCGCTCACCGACCTCACCCTGGCCGAGGCCCGCGACGGCCTTCAGGCGGGCTCGTTTTCGTCGGTCGAGCTGACCCGCGCCCACAGCGCCGCCGTCGAGCGGGCGCGTCCCCTGAACGCCTTCATCACCGAGACCCCGGACCTGGCCCTCGGGCTCGCCGAGGCCTCGGACGCGCGCCGCAAGAGGGGCGGGGCGGCGGGACCGATGGACGGCATTCCCATCGCGGTGAAGGACCTGTTCTGCACCGAAGGCGTGTCGACCACCGCCGGCTCGCACATCCTGGACGGCTTCACGCCGACCTACGACTCCACGGTGACGGCGAACCTCAAGGGCGCCGGCGCGGTGATGCTGGGCAAGACCAACATGGACGAATTCGCCATGGGCTCGGCCAACATGACCAGCTACTACGGACCGGTAAAGAACCCGTGGAAGGGCGGCGACGGGCGCGACCTGGTGCCGGGCGGTTCGTCGGGCGGCTCGACGGCGGCGGTGGCGGCGCGCCTCTGTCTCGGCGCCATCGGTACCGATACCGGCGGCTCCATCCGCCAGCCGGCGTCCTTCTGCGGCGTCGTCGGGCTCAAGCCCACCTACGGGCGCTGTTCGCGCTGGGGCATCGTCGCCTTCGCCTCGTCCCTGGACCAGGCCGGTCCCATGGCCCGCACCGTGCGCGACGCCGCCGTCATGCTCGGCGCCATGGCCGGCCACGACGCAAGGGATTCCACCTCGGCCCCGGTCGACGTGCCCGACTTCGAGGCGGCCTTAAGCGTCGGCGTCGGCGGCCTCAAGGTGGGCATCCCCAAGGAATACGTGGTCGACGGCATGGCCGCCGAAATCGGCCGGCTGTGGGAAAAGGGCGCGGCGTGGCTGAAAGAGTCGGGCGCCGAAATCGTCGACGTCTCCCTCCCCCATACGAAATACGCCCTGCCCGCCTACTACATCGTGGCGCCGGCCGAGGCGTCGAGCAACCTGGCCCGCTACGACGGCGTGCGCTACGGATTGAGGGTCGACGGCGGTTCCCTGGACGAGATGTACGAAAACACCCGCGGCGCCGGCTTCGGGGCCGAGGTGCGCCGGCGCGTCCTCATCGGCACCTACGTGTTGAGCGCCGGATACTACGACGCCTACTATCTGAAGGCGCAGAAGGTGCGCACATTGATCGCCGAAGACTTCCGCCGGGCCTTCGAGACCGTCGACGTGCTGCTGACGCCGACGGCGCCGTCCGCCGCCTTCGCCATCGGCGAAAAGATGGACGACCCGATCGCCATGTACCTGAACGACGTCTTCACCGTCCCCGCCAGCCTGGCCGGCCTGCCGGCCATATCGGTTCCGGCGGGGCTGAGCGCGGGCGGCCTGCCGCTGGGCCTGCAGCTCATCGGCCGCCCGTTCGACGAGGAGACGGTCCTCGGCGCCGCCCATGCCCTGGAAGCCGCGGCCGGGTTCGACGCCAGGCCACCGGGGCTCGACGAAAGCGTTTGAAGGCCGGGGCTTGGATCGATCATGCGAGGTTCTCAATGCCTCCGTCTGGTTCTACCGAAGTCGAGCAGGTTGCTGAAAAAGGGCGTTGCTGGCGCTTTATGCTTCGAGACGGCGCTCCGCGCCTCCTCAGCATGAGGGGGTAAGTGTTTGATTATTTACGAATCCTCATCCTGAGGAGCCGCCCGAAGGGCGGCGTCTCGAAGGATAGGACGGCACATGGGTGGTTTTTCAGCAGCCTGCCAGGTAGTCCGGTAGGCGGGTAAGGTTCCAACCTCATCCTGAGCAGGCCGAAGGCCGTGTCGAAGGATGTAATTGAATAAAATAGCCACGTGAAATAGATGAATGCCTACGTTTACATTCTTCGGTGCGCCGACGGCCGCTACTACGTCGGGACCACGCGCGGCAGCCTCGAAAGGCGCGTGGCCGAACACAATGCAGGGACCTTCGGTGGCTTCACGAGTTCCCGGCGACCCGTGCGGCTCGTTTATCACCAAGCATTCGAGATCATCGTTGACGCCATCGCGGCGGAGCGGCAACTCAAGGGCTGGAGCCGGGCAAAAAAGGAGGCTTTGATCCGAGGCGATTTTGAGGAGCTAAAGCGCTTGGCTAAGCCACGTCGCAAGAAATCGCCCTCATCCTTCGACACGCGAGCGGTGCTCGCTGCTCAGGACGAGGACGATTAAATGATGAAACGGAGGCACGTCGCGCGATGGTGGCAAAACCGGAATTAAAAAACCGGGTCTTACAACGGATCGCCAGCGGCGAAGCGTTTCATTTTGTCGGCAAGGACAAATGGCGTATCGGCGAGCGGACCGTTCATGTGAGATACCGCTCGGGACCGAAATCGAGAGGGACTGTATTCTCTTGCAACATCAATCCCAATACCCTGACTGCCGATTACGAGATCTGGATCTGTGGTGACGCGGAAACGTATTACCTTTTCCCGATCAAACTAATGAAGGATATTTATGACGATCCAGCAACATATGTGGACGCAACACACCCGAAAATACGGGTGGCGGAGGTGGATACCGCTTCGCATCGTGTTCTGTTCGGACGGAACGCTAAGTCCTTTGATGGGTCAAAGTACTTCAGGGCGACCTTGAGGGATTTCGGGTAAATGCCGTACCTGATCGAGGGCGAAACCGGCGACTGGGAGGTGGTGATCGGGCTCGAGGTCCACGCCCAGATCGTCTCCGAGGCCAAACTGTTCTCCGGCGCCGCGACCGGGTTCGGCGCCGAGCCCAACACCCAGGTGTCCCTGGTCGACGCCGCCATGCCCGGCATGCTGCCGGTGATCAACGGATACTGCGTCGAACAGGCGGTGCGCACGGGTCTGGGGCTGAAGGCGCAGGTCAACCTTCATTCGGTGTTCGAGCGCAAGAACTACTTCTACGCCGACCTGCCCCAGGGCTACCAGATCTCCCAGTACCAGCAGCCCCTGGTCGGCGAGGGCACGGTGGTGTTGGACCTGGCCGACGGCTCGAGCCGCGAAGTGGGCATCGAGCGCCTGCACATGGAGCAGGACGCCGGCAAGTCCCTGCACGACCGGGACCCGGGGCGCACCTTCATCGACCTCAACCGCTCCGGCATCGCGCTCATGGAGATCGTGTCCAGGCCCGACCTGCGCAGCCCCGAAGAAGCCGGCCTGTACCTGCGCAAGGTGCGCTCGATCATGCGCTACCTCGGCACCTGCGACGGCAACATGGAGCAGGGCTCCTTGCGCTGCGACGTCAACGTGTCGGTGCGCAAGGCCGGCGAGACGGACCTGCGCACCCGGACCGAGACCAAGAACGTGAACTCGGTGCGCTTCGTCATGCAGGCCATCGCGCACGAGGCCGAACGCCAGGTGGCGGCCTACGAATCGGGCGGCACCGTGGAGCAGGAAACGCGCCTGTTCGACCCCGACAGGGGCGAAACCCGGGCCATGCGGGCCAAGGAGTTCGCCCACGACTACCGCTATTTCCCCGACCCCGACCTGCTGCCGCTCGATCTCACCGAGGACTATATCGCGCGCATCAGGGCGACCCTGCCCGAACTGCCCGACGAGAAGAAACAGCGCTTCATGGCGGAGTTCGGGCTTTCGGCGTATGACGCCGGCGTCCTGGTGGCCGACAGGGAGACGGCGGATTTCTACGAGGCCGTGGCCAGGGGGCGGGACGCCAAGACGGCGGCCAACTGGGTGATTTCGAACCTGTTCGGGGCGCTGAACAGGAAGGGGCTGAGCATTGCCGAGTCGCCGGTGTCGGCGGAAAACCTGGGCCGGCTGCTCGACCTGATCGCCGCCGACACCATCTCCGGGCGCATCGCCAAGGAGGTGTTCGAGGTCATGGTGGAGACCGGCGGCGATGCGGGTTCCATCGTCGAGGAAAAGGGCCTGCGCCAGATCACCGACACGGCCGAGATCGAGGCCGCGATCGACAAGGTGATCGCCGAGAACCCCGACCAGGTGGCCAAGTTCAGGGGCGGCAACGAGAAGATCGCCGGCTGGTTCGTCGGCCAGGTGATGAAGGCGACGGGCGGCAAGGCCAACCCCAAGCTGGTGGGCGGGCTGTTGAAGGAAAAGCTCAGGAACTGACGCCCCGCCCGGCCGCGCCCGCGGCGCGATTATCCCATCCCGGCGGTGAAATCCCCGGCGTTCCTCCGCGTCCCCGGCGTTTCGAATCCTGGCGCGGAGGCCGTGTAAGGGAACCGGGCGCGGTCCCCGCCCGCGGGCATCGGACTGGAACGCCGGGCGTGATACCCTGTAAAATCACGACCGGACCGAACCCTCACCGTACGGGCGCGGACGACGGGCAAAGGGGGACGATGGTGAAAGGCCTGAAATCCCATGTCACCGGCGCCATCTGGGACGTGGACCTGGCGGCGCTGCCGGCGTGGGCCGGCGCGCCGGTCCGCCTGGTCCGCATCCTCTACGCGGTGGTGCGCGACCTGGGCGACGGCATGCTCAGCCTGCGCGCCATGAGCCTCGTCTATGCGACCCTGCTTTCCCTGGTGCCGCTGCTGGCCATCAGCTTCTCGGTGTTGAAGGGCCTCGGCGTCCATTACGACCAGCTTGAGCCGCGGCTGCTCGATTTCCTGGCGCCCCTGGGCGAGAAGGGCGTCGAGATCACGGAGTACATCATCGCCTTCGTCGAGAGGGTCGAGGTTGGCGTCCTCGGCGCCGTCGGTCTCGGGTTTCTCGTCTATACCGTGGTGTCGCTGATGCAGAAGATCGAGCGCTCGTTCAACGACACCTGGCAGGTCACCCGGCACCGCCCCTTCGCCCGGCGCTTCAGCGGCTATCTGATCGTCCTGCTCATCGGTCCGGTACTGGTCTTCTTGTCCATGGGAATCACCGCGTGGGTCATGGGCTCGGACGCGGTGGCGGCGCTGACCGCCATACAGCCCCTCGGCGCCCTGGTCGAACTGGCGGGCAAGCTGGTGCCCTATCTCCTGATCATCGCGGCGTTCACGTTCATCTATGTCTTCCTGCCCAACACCCGGGTGGGGGTGCGCTCGGCCCTGGTCGGCGCCGCCGTCGCCGGGTTCCTGTGGGAGACCGCGGGCTGGGCGTTCGCCTCGTTCATCCTCGGCTCCACCAAGTACACGGTCGTCTATTCGGCCTTCGCCAGCCTCATCCTGTTCATGATCTGGCTGTATTTGAGCTGGCTGATCCTGCTGGTGGGGGCGAGCATCGCGTTTTATCACCAGCATCCCGAATTCCTGACCGTGCGCCGCGGGGAGCTCAGGATGAGCAACCGGCTCCGCGAAAAGCTCGCCCTGCTCGCCGTGTTCCATATCGGCCGGAGCTATTACCAGGACCTTCCCCCGTGGACGGCGGCGGGCCTGGCCCAGAGCCTGCATGTTCCCGCCGAGGCCGCCGAGTCCGTGCTCGGCGCCCTGGAACACGCGGCCGTGGTGCGCCGCACCGGCGACGATCCGCCGGCCTACCTGCCGGCGCGGCCCCTGGAGACCACCGGCGTCAAGGAGGTCCTGGACGCGGTGCGCGCGGCGGACGAAAGCACCCATCTGGATATCGGGAAACTGCCCGCCGAGCCCGCCGTCGAGGCGCTCATTGGCGACCTGGAACGGGGCCTGGCCGGGGTGCTCGAAGGGATGACGCTGAAGGACCTGGCGGTATCGGCGGAGGCGGCCGGCGGGGCCGCCGTCGAACGGCTGCCCGGAAAGGCCCCGCCGCGGCGCGCCGGGTAACGGCGGCCGGGCGGCCTTGGGAGGACCGGGAATGTTCGATGTGCTTGGCTGGTTCCGCCGGAACCCCGAGCGGGAGATCAAGCAGCTCAACCGGGACGCCCGGGCGGTGGTCGACTCCGTCTTCCTGGGCTATCCGGCGGCCCGCGCCCGCAAGGTCGCCGTGCGCACCCGCGCCTACATCGACGAGGCCCATGAAAAGGCGAGGAACGATGCCGGGCGCTACGGCGAAGTGGCGGCCCAGTACCGGACGCTCAACCAGGACGCCCGCCAGCGCAGCGACCAGGTGGCGATGAGCAGCCTGACCCTGGCCATCATCTATCTCGGCGCCGAGGCGCACGGGCCCGCCTGCGCCCCGGCGCGCGCCGCCATCGACGAGTTCCTCGGCTACTGGTCGCATGTGGAGGAGGACGGGGAGGGGTAGGGGGGTGAGCGGACGGGCCTGTCTTTGTCACGCGTAATGTACACTGCAACCGTATAGATATCCGTTCACAGTGCGAAACGGGTGGCGTAACATGATCATCCGTATAGCCGGCCCCGGAAAATCAACCAGGAGTGAGCCCTCTTAAGGTACGACGCGGAAGGTAAGATCCATGAGTTCCCCCTTCGATGACACGCCTGAGTCGCTGGTTGAATTGCGGACGACGGTCATGGACTGGGTCAAGAAATCGCGTGAGGCGGTTTTGTCGTTCCAGCGCGATGACGGCTCTTTCTGGCGGGACACGAAGCAGTATAAAGTTGATGAAGGAAATCCGGACAAAAGTGGCAGCCCAACGGTCACGGCACGCTCGTACACGGCACTGGTGGCCGTGGGTCGCTGCCTTGAAGACATCAGCGTTGGTGAAGATGACAACTGGAAAGAGCGGTTCGCCGATTTTGTAAAGAAAGAAGGGCGGTTTCGGATCGCAGACGATAAGGAGGAAAACAAGGAAATCGATTCCTTCATAGATCCGAAAAGTATAGGAAACGGTAACAAAGGGAATTTGAACCGGTTTGAAGTCGCTCATCTAGCCGATTTCGTATTGGCCGCCGACTACATCAGTCGTTTTTTTCCGGACGGGAAAAACCTCCCGAAATTCAAGTTTTTTAAAGGTATCGATGAGTCGAAGTTTAAGTCCAAGTTAGCGAAGGTTCTGCTAAAGGCGTTTGAATATTGCAAAGAAAAAGAACGTGATATTGCTGAAGAAGGTGAATTCCTGTTTGACACCGACGAATCGGAATCGCGGCACTATTTCGTAACCCTTCATGCACTTCGGGCGCTTTCAATACTGGATGCCGAGAGTCAGCTCGAACCAGAACCCTTCGAGAGTTTATTGAATCACACCCAGCAGTTTTGCATGGAGCAGTGCTTCTATACGCATCGTCGGATTCGACACCGGCAAGACACATTCCGGTTGGCCTTCGCCGGGGTTATTTACTGCCTTTATGCCCGATCCGTGGACAAGCAACTCTGCATGGCGATTATCGAAGCTCTGGCAGAGGCCCAACAGGAAAACGGTCGGTGGATGAGTACCCATCCGATCGACCGCCCCGGTAAGGGGCCCTGGCATATTGCAAGTCCCGAGATTGCCTTATGGGCACCTCGAAAAATCCCTGTCCCCAGGCTTGATCGGTTAGAATCTGGACGGTTTGACGCCTAGATGTGGGGAACCGGCCATGGGCCAAATGGGTTTTTTTGACATCGCGAATCGGTATGCTGGTC
>JADFHR010000102.1 GCA_022567015.1 Pseudomonadota bacterium | reverse complement strand
GGCGGCCAAACGGGCCGGCATCCACGAACTCATCCTGCAGTTTCCGGAAGGCTATGACACCGTGGTCGGCGGACCGGCCGACAGGCTCTCGGTGGGCACGCGCCAGCGCGTGGCGCTGGCCCGGGCCCTGTTCGGAGACCCGACCCTGGTGATTCTGGACGAGCCCTACTCGAACCTGGACGCGGACGGGGTCGCCGCCCTGATCGGAGCGATCCACGGCCTCAAGGCACGGGGCGCCACCACCATCATCGTCGCCCACCGGCCGAGCATCCTGGCCCACGCCGAGCGCGTGCTGCTGCTTCAGGACGGCTGCGGAAAGATCGTCAAGAAGGGCGCGCGCACCAATCTGCGGGTGCTCTCCGGCGCCGACAAGCCGGCCGGCAAACCGGGCCTGGATGACGCGGCCCGGTCGGTGGCATGAGCGCCATGTCCAAGACCTCGTTCGGCAAGAGGATCCCCCTGGTTCCGGAAATTGGGCGGCAGGACCCCCCCGGTGGGGCGGAGCAACGCGAAAACACGCCCCGGGCCGTGCCCGACGATAGCCCCGACGATAGCCTCGACAGCGTGCTCGGCCGGTGGCGGCGGCGGGGATGGGCCGTCATCATCATCTTTATCGGCGGTTCCCTGGTGTGGGCGGCGAACACCCGGCTTGACAGCGCCGCCATCGCCCATGGCGTGGTCGGCGTGGAAAGCAGCCGTAAGACCATCCAGCACCTGGAAGGCGGCATCATCAAGGAAATCCTGGCCACCGAAGGGGGCACGATCAAGGCCGGCCAGATCCTGGTGCAGTTCGACGACACCTACGCCCGGGCCCAGTTGGACCTGTTGCAGGGGCGCTATGCCGCCGCCCTGGCGCAGCAGGCGCGGCTGCTGACGGAACGGGAGGGCGGCGAGGACATCGTCTTTCCCGACGAACTGCTGGGCCGGGCCGACGACCCGACGATCGGCGAGATGATCGTCGGCCAGAAGGACCTCTTCCAGGCGCGGCGGATCAAGATCGCCAACGAAGAATCCATCCTCAGGGAGCGGATCGAGAAGCACCGGCGGGAAATCACCGGCCTCAGGGCCCAGATCGTCGCCGGGAAAGAGCAACTCCGGTTGCTGGAAGACGAGATCGCGACGGTGGGAATCATGCTCGAGAAGGGCGTCGCCAGCAAATCCTTCCTGCTGGCCCTGCAGCGCCAGGCCGCCAATATGGCGGGCGAGATCGGGGAGCACCGGGCGCGGGTCTCGCGGGCCGAGAGGAGCATCAAGGAGGTCAAGCTCCAGCTCACCATCCCCAAGACGGAGCACCGCAACGAGGTCGCCATGGCGTTGCAGGATGTCCAGGGGGACATCGCCGACCTCAGGGAGAAAATTTACGCGGCCGAGGATGTGGTGCGGCGCACCAGCGTGAGGGCGCCCCAGTCCGGCACCGTGGTCGATCTTCAGGTGCACACCGCCGGCGGCGTCGTGCAGCCGGGGGAGACGCTGCTCGACATCGTTCCCGACGAGGACCGGTTGATCATCGACGTGCGCGTCGACCCCCAGGACATCAACACGGTCTACGAGGGCATGCCCGCCAGGGTGCGGCTCACCGCGTTCAACGCGCGCACCACGCCGTTGCTGGAGGGGTTGGTGACGTCGGTGTCGGCGGACCGCATGACCGATCCGGTGACCGGTCAATCGTACTTCACGGCTCGCGTCGTGCCGGTGGCCGGGACGCAGGGTTTCGATGTCTCGACCCTGAAGCCGGGCATGCAGGCCGAGGTCTTCCTGGTGACGGCGGAACGCACGGCGTTGGACTACCTCCTGGAACCGATCACGCGCAGCTTTGCCCGCGCCGGCCGCGAGCAGTAGACGGGCGCGCCCCTGCCCTTGACGGGCCGCGGGTCTGTAGCGATATTTAAGGAACGACGTCGGCGGTGCCTGACCATGGCCGCCGACGGGGCGCCTTCGTCAGGGCCCTTACCAAGCGGTGCTCGCTCGATTACAGAGGAGAACCCTCCCATGTCCCGCTTTGCCGGCTTCGACAATCCCCTGTTGCTGGGTTTCGAACACTTCGAGCGGATCCTCGACCGCGTCGCCAAGACGTCGGGCGAGGGATACCCGCCCTACAACATCGAGCAGATCGGCGACAACGGCCTGCGCATCACCCTGGCCGTGGCGGGGTTTTCCGTGGACGACCTGAACGTCTTGGTGGAGGACAACCAACTGGTCGTCCGCGGCCGCAACAGCGACGACGAAACCGGCCGGGTGTTCCTGCACCGCGGCATCGCCGCGCGCCAGTTCCAGCGCAGTTTCGTGCTCGCCGAAGGGATCGAGATCACCGGCGCGGTGCTCGATAACGGTCTTCTGCACATCGACCTGGAGCGCAAGACCCTGGAACCCGAGGTGCGCACCATCAAGATCGAATGCGCCCCGCCCGGGGGCGAAAGCGGACCCCGCGGTCCGAAGACCATCGACGTCGAGGCGAAAAAGTAACCGCGCGGGGGTCGGGGGGGACACCCCCCGGGGGTCGGGGGGGCGCCCCCCGCATGCGTTGTCGGGGGGACACCCCCCGGTGGCCCCCGGGGCGCCCGCTCAGGCGGCGCGGTTTTCCATGGATTCGGTGAGCAGGGCGAAGAGCGCCTCCGCGTCGTCGGTTCCGCGGAGTTTCTCGCAGACGCTGCCGTCGCGCAGCAACCGGGAAACCCGCGCCAGCGCCTTGAGGTGATCGGCACCGGCGGATTCCGGAGCCAGCAGCAAAAAGATCAAATCCACCGGCTGCTCGTCGATGGACTGGAAATCGACCGAGTTCTCGAGGCGCGCGAACAGGCCGTAAAGGCGGTCCAGGTTGGCCATCTTGCCGTGCGGAATGGCGATGCCGTTGCCGACGCCGGTGGTGCCCAGCCGCTCGCGTTCCATAAGGACGTCGAAGATGGCCCGCTCCTGCAGCCCGGTGATATCGGCCGCCCGCCGGGCGAGGTCCTGCAGGGCCTGTTTCTTGCTGGAGGCGCGCAAATTCGGGATAACGGATTGGGCACTGATGAGTTCGTTGATTTCCATGACCGGTTCTTAGCCCTTACACCTGTTTGGAATCGCTCGGATCGATCCACCCGACATTCCCGTCGTCACGCCGGTAGATCACGTTGAGGCCGCCGTGGCCCCGGTTGCGGAACATCATCACCGGCACATCGGCCAGGTCCATGCGCATGACCGCCTCGCCCACGGTCAGGGTGGCGATCTCGTGCGCCATCTCGGCGATGATTGCGGGCTGGGCATCCTCGGGCACTTCTTCTTCGTCGTCGCTTTCCGCGGCGAGGATGTATTGCTGGGCCGCCAAGGTCTCCTCGGGGCCACGCACCTTGTGGTGGTTGCAGAGCCGCCGCTTGTAGCGCCGCAGCCGCTTGGCGATGCGTGCCAGCGCTCCGTCGAAGGCGGCGTACGCTTCATCGGCCGCGCCGCCCCCCTGCATGACCAGGCCGCGGCCCGCGTGCACCGATATGTCGACGCGAAACATGCGGCCTTCGCGTGAGATGACCACCGTCCCATCGACGGCCCGGTTGAAATATTTCGCGACGGTGTTTTGTAGCTGATCCTCGACATAGCCGCGCAGGGCGACGCCGACGTCCAGGTGCTTTCCTTTGACCGATATTTCCATAAGAAAGCCGACTTGGCTGGTAAAGCCTCACAGCTGTCCGGGGAGACACGTTTCCTGCCGATCAGCACCGGAAACGGCGCACTCATCACACCGTCAAATCCGCGGCTGTGGCGTGCGAAGGCCGGAAGTTAGTGGCCACTCCCACCAGAGTCAATAGGCGCCGAGTACGGATTTATGCCAACGACCGATCCCTTACGGCGATGCGTTGGCGCGGCGGCGTTGCACGGACGACGGTATGCGCATGGCTTCCCGGTATTTGGCCACGGTACGCCGGGCGATGCCGATTCCCTCCTTGCCGAGGAGGGCGACGATCTTGTCGTCGGACAACGGCTGGCGCGGGGGTTCGGCGTCGATCAGGACCTTGATGCGGTGGCGAACCGACACCGAGGAATGGGCCTCGCCGCCGGCGGAACTGCTGATCGCCGGGGTAAAGAAATACTTGAGTTCGTAGATGCCCCTGGGCGTGGCCATGTACTTGTTCGAGGTCACGCGGCTGACCGTGCTTTCGTGCATGTCGATGGCCTCGGCGATGTCACGCAGCACCAAAGGACGCAGGTGCTGCACGCCTTTGGCAAAAAAACCGTCCTGTTGGCGCACGATCTCGGTGGCCACCTTGAGGATGGTGGTCGCCCGCTGATGAAGGGATTTCACCAGCCAGTTGGCCGACTGGAGGCAGCCGCTGATGTACTGCTTGTCCTCTTTGGAGCGGGCGGCGCGGCGGATTTGCGTGTAGTAGTGATTGTTGACCAGGACCCTGGGCAGGGTGTCGCTGTTGAGTTCGATGATCCAGCCGCCGCCGCGCCGGGGGCGCATGAGGACGTCGGGCGTGATCGGCTCGGCCGCGACCTGGTCGAACGCGAGCGCCGGCTTCGGGTTCAACGCCCGGATCTCGGCCATCATGTCGGCCATGTCGTCCGCGTCCACGCCGCACACCGCCATCAACGCGCCGAGGTCCCGCTTGGCCACCAGGTCCAGGTTGTCCAGCAGGGTCTGCATGGCCGGGTCCAGGCGGTCCCGGTCCCCTAACTGGAGGGCCAGGCATTCGGCCAGGGAGCGGGCGAAGATTCCGGCCGGGTCGAATTGCTGGAGCTTGGCCAGGGCCGCCTCCACCCGCTCGACGCCGCAGTCCAGCAGGGCGGCCACCGGAGCAAGATCGCCGACGAGGTACCCGGCTTCGTCGATCATGTCGATCAGGTGCACGCCGATCAGCCGGTCCACCGGGTCGTTGAGGGTCAAGGACAGCTGGCTGGTCAGGTGCTGGCGCAGGGACACCTTGTCCGAGAGCGTCTGCTCCAGGCTGGGACCGGCGGCGTCGAAGCCGCTCCCGCCTCCGGAACCCCAGTCGGCAAAGGCCGTGGGCTGGGGTCCGGCCCCGACGGCGTCAAGGGGACTGTCGGCGTTCCACAGGTTGTCGTAATCCACGTCCAGGTCGGCGTCGTCGGGAAAGTGCGGGTCGTCGGCGGCCGCGAAGTTTATGGGCTCGAGGGGATCGGTTTCGTCGTCGGCGCCGTCGTCCTGGCTGCCCTCGGGCACCGCCTCCGATTGCGCCCCGTCGAGGCCGTCGCCGCCTTCGTCGTCCGGTTCCAGGAGTGGGTTCTCGACCAGCTCCTGCTCGACGTAGGCGACCAGTTCCAGGTTGGAGAACTGCAGCAGCTTGATCGCCTGCTGGAGCTGCGGCGTCATGACCAGGGCCTGGCCCTGCCGCAGTTCAAGCCGGGGGATCAACGCCATCTCGGGTTCCGTCCCGTCCCCGCCAAGCCAAGGCGCCGCCGGCGCCCGGCATCGACCCCTGGAGGCCGTTCGGGACTTCCTGCGCTCACGCCGTTTCGGAGAAGACCAGACGCCGGTCTCGGCAGCGCGCTAAAGACTGAATCGATCACCCAGGTAAACACGCCTGACATCCTCGTTGCCGACGATGTCCGATGGCGCGCCTTCCATCAACATCATGCCTTCGTGGATAATGTAGGCACGATCGATGACATTCAGCGTCTCTCTGACGTTATGATCGGTGATCAACACCCCGATTCCGCGGTCCTTGAGATGCACGACCAGGTCGCGGATGTCGCGGACGGCGATGGGGTCGATACCCGCGAAGGGCTCGTCCAGCAGGATGAAATGGGGATTGGAGGCGAGCGCCCTGGCGATCTCCACCCGACGGCGTTCGCCGCCGGAGAGGGCCAGCGCCGGTGTGCGGCGCAAGTGGGTAATGGAGAATTCCGCCAGCAGCGCCTCCAGGGTCGCCTCCCGCCGGTCGCGCGATTTCTCCACCACCTCGAGCACGGCGCGGATGTTGTTCTCCACGGACAGGCCGCGGAAGATGGACGCTTCCTGGGGAAGGTATCCGATGCCCAGCCGCGCCCGGCGATACATGGGCAGTTCGGTGATATCTTCGCCGTCCAGGTGTATGGTCCCGTAGTCGGGCGGCAGAAGCCCCATGATAATGTAGAAACACGTTGTCTTGCCGGCGCCGTTCGGCCCCAGGAGACCCACGACTTCGCCGCGCTGGATGGCCAGGCTGACGCCGCGCACCACGGGGCGCTTCTTGAAGCTTTTGCCTATGGATTTGGCGATTAGCCCGTGGTTGGAGGCCACCAGGCGCGGGCCGGCGCCGTCCGCGCCTTGGCGCCCATCCCCGGGTGGATTCGAATGGTTCTTCTGTTTCTTCATGAGGCCAGCTTGGACCCTACGCACTCAGAGGTTTATTTTTTCTTTACGGGCTGGATCACACCCCGCACCGGTTCGCCGCCGGAACCCGGTGGACCGCAGCCGAATATCTTGCTGATCCCCGTATTCAGGTTAATTTCCGCACGGCAACCGCGGAGCTGATTTCTCCCCCGCATGATCTTAACCGATCCGGTGAGCGTGGCGATACCGCTTTGCACGTTGTAGACCGCCCGGTCGGCCCTGGCGTCGTCCTTGGCGGTCTTGATGCGGACGTTGTCGAAGGCTTCGACGCGGTAGATGGCGGATTTGCCGTTCTTGTCCGTGCGGAAATAGGCCGCCAGCACGTCGGCGCGCAACCGTTTGTCACCGCGCACCGCGGAGGCGTTGCCCCGGGCCACCACCATCTGTTTTTTCTCCCAGTATTCCAGTTGCTTGTCGGCGGTGATCTCATCGTCCTTGGTGACCAGCCGGACGCGCCCGCCGCTGAGCACGAGGATGCCGTTGTCGACGTCGTAAACCCCTTTTTCGCCGTAGGCCTTTTCGCCGGGCGAGGAAATCCGCACCGCGCCGTCGGCGTGAAGGCGCCAGATGTCCGTGCCGCCGTTCGGTGTTTCCCGGTAGTACGCGGTGAGCACGTTGGCACGCACCTCCACCTCGCCGCGCACCGCACGGGCGTTGCCGCGGGCCAGGAAGATCTGCTTTTCCTGCTGCCATTCGATGCCGTCTTCGGCAAAAATCTCGATCGGTGTGTTTGCGCCGCCGCCGATCACACTGAGGCTCTGGGCGAGGACCGGGCCGCCAATGGGCAGGGAACCCAGGCCCAGGCCCGCCGCCACGACGGCGGCGCCCAGGGCGGCGCGCCGGCCGCTCACGGGCGGGCCGGCGGTCATTGCCCCGGCCTTCCGATCCCCGGATAGATGAGCAGTCTGGCCTTGCCGGTGAAGATGATGGTCTTGCCCTTGTCGCGCAGGACGAACCCTTCGCCGCTGAGATCGCCGAACGGCCCCTGCCCCTCCACCGGCTCCGTGCCCACCGCGCTTCCGTTATCCAGGTCGATAGTGATGCTTTCGGTGCGGAACTCGTAGCCCGAGTCGTGGAACAGGTTGACCGCGCCGGCCAGTTCCAGCGTCTTGGCGGCGCGGCTGAAGATCCCGGTCTCCGCCGTCAGGACAAGCCAGGATCCGTCTTCCAACGTGATGTCGGCCTTGGGCATCACCAGTTCCACCGTGGCGGCGTCCTTCACCGCGTTGCGGACCAGGTCGGCGGTGATGGAAAAGAGCTGGTTGTTTTTGTCGCTGCCCATGTAGCGGGCATTGACCATGGCGGGGTCTCCCGTCTCCCGCGCCTTCAACGCGGAAAACCCGATGCGAAAGCCGTTGTCCTTCGTCTTAAGGTGGGGCCACACCGCCACCAGGCCGACCAGCACCATCGCCACGGTCGGCAGCAGGTACTTCATCATATGGACGAAGCGGGTGTACCTGTGGATATACCGGCGCCGCGCGGCGAGCCGTTTGGCGCCATCGAGGATCGGGCGCGCGCCCAGAGCGTCCACCGCCCGCGTCCGGGCCGTGGCCTTCGCGGCGCTTCCGGAAATTTCGGTGGTCGGCACGGCGCCTCCCTCCCCGCCTCACGCCACGCCGGCGCGCAGGCAGTCGTGGATGTGCAGGATGCCGACGGGGCGGCCGTCCTCGACGACGAACAGGTTGGTGATGGTGTTGGAATTCATCAGGCCCACCGCCTCGCTGGCCAGGGCATCCGCGCCGATGGTCCTGGGCGCCCGGGTCATCACCTCGGCGGCCCTCAGATCAAGGAGACCCGGACTCATGTGCCGGCGCAGGTCGCCGTCGGTGATGACGCCCTGGAGAATGCCGTCGCCATCGACAATGGCGACGCAGCCGAAGCGCTTGTTGGTCATCACCAGAAGGGCGTCGGCCATGGCCGTGTCGCCACCCACCAGCGGCACTTCCTCGCCCCGGTGCATGAGGTCGGCCACCTTGAGCAACATCTTTCCCAGCCTGCCGCCGGGGTGCAGCGCGTGGAAGCGGTCGGGAGAGAACCCCTTGCGCTCGAGCAGGGCGACGGCGATGGCGTCGCCGAGCGCCAGCATCACCGTGGTCGATGTTGTCGGCGCCAGGCCCATGGGGCTGGCCTCGTCGCTGGCCGGCAGGACCAACGCCACGTCCGCCGCCTGTGCCAGGGCGCTGTCGGCGCGCCCGGTGATGGCGATCAGGGGAATGTGGAACCGCTTCGCATAGGCCACCAGGTCGGCCAGCTCCGTGGTCTCGCCCGAATTGGAAAGGGCGATCACGGCGTCCCCCTCGGGCTCGATCATGCCCAGGTCCCCGTGGGACGCCTCCGCCGGGTGCACGAACAGGGCCGGCGTGCCGGTGGAGGACAGGGTCGCGGCGATCTTGCGTGCCACGTGGCCGCTCTTGCCGATGCCGGTCACCACCACCCGCCCGGTCCTCCCGTCGAGCAGGTCCAGGGCCTCGGTGAACCCTTCGTCCAGGCTCCGCGCCAATGCCTCCAGCCCCTCGGCCTCCAGGCGCAGGACGCGCCGGGCGCACGCGAGATCGGCGTTGACATGGGCGGCGTCCTGACGGCGCATGGCCTTGGTTGAGCTCATTTCAAACCGTCAACCGTTTCCTGTCCGTGTTGTGGGCTGGGCCGGGGTACGATGGCCTGTCCCGATCAACCCCCGTCCCCGTTGGCAAGGGATGCATGAAATAGCCGTCCCCGGCGACGGACGAGTATGCGCCCGGACCACTGAATCGTCAACAAAACCAGCCGGTTTTGGGCGGGCTCCCAGGTCCGCGCCTGGGCGCGGGAGAGGCCTTTGGCATGCCGCGGACACGGCGAGGGCATGGTGCGGCCATCCCACGGCGTCCATGGCGCCCTGCAAAGCCGGCGCGGCGGCGCCCGGGCCAGGCGCCGCCCGCCGGGGCGCCGAAGCGCACCGTGGTATCATAAAATTTTCATCTAATACGAGAAGATGTCCGCATCGGTCCAGCCGCGCAAATCCAATTCCACGCGGTGGCCCAAGAACCCGAAGCAGGCCCCGGCCAGATCGGCGCGGCCCTCCCGGGCAAGCATAACATCAAGTTTTTCCCGCAATGCGTGCAGATGGAGGACGTCGGCGGCGGCATAGCGGATCTGCTCCGGGGTCAGGGTCTCGGCGCCCCAGTCCGACGACTGCTGTTCCTTGGACAGGTCCACCCCCAGCAGGTCCCGGCACAAATCCTTGAGCCCGTGGCGGTCGGTGTAGGTGCGGCCAAGCCGGGACGCGATCTTGGTGCAATAGACCGGGGCGCAGGTCACATCCAGGTAGCGGCGGATGATTCTGAGGTCGAAGCGGGCGAAATGGAACAGTTTGGTGATGGACGGA
This sequence comes from Pseudomonadota bacterium, assembly GCA_022567015.1. Classification (GTDB taxonomy): domain Bacteria; phylum Pseudomonadota; class Alphaproteobacteria; order Rhodospirillales; family 2-02-FULL-58-16; genus JACZQZ01. The sequence goes on along the minus strand of JADFHR010000102.1, from coordinate 1,087 downwards.
TCGCCGAGAAGGGCCTTAAGGTTGGGGGCGTCGTATCCGCGGCCGGAGAATTGCACCATGTGGCAGGTGCCGTCGCCGGACGACAATTGCGCCAGACACAGCCTGTCGCGCTCGGTATTGAGCCCCATGGCTTCGGTGTCGACGGCGACGCTGTCGCCGAAATCCAGGCCCGGTGGCAGGTCTTCCCTGTGCAGTTCGACGGTTCCACCCTTGACTTTCACCGGCAACGGCCTTCGCGATGCACCCCGGAAAGGGGAATTGGTGCCCAGGAGAAGACTCGAACTTCCACGACCTTTCGGCCACAGGTACCTGAAACCTGCGCGTCTACCAATTCCGCCACCTGGGCACAAAGGAAAAACGGTCCGCCACGGTGTGACGGTCGGACCTGTCGGTAGCGCCCCCGTGATCCGATGTCAACCGGCTTTCACGGACCAAGGTTGACGCCCTTCCCGGGGACATTGTAATCGGTGTTGCGGCTTGGCGTGGGGTGGAGAGTCCGCGCCGGGACGGCGAGGAGCGAAACATGGATCGTCGCGTGGTTACCGTATTCGGTGGTTCGGGGTTTCTCGGACGCCATCTGGTCCGGCGCCTGGCGGCCGATGGCGCCATCGTGCGCGTCGCCGTGCGCGACACCGAGGCCGCCCAGTTCCTCAAAACCTCGGGCGACGTCGGGCAGATCGTGCCCGTGGCCGTCGACATCACCGACCCGTCGCTGGTCGACGCCGCCGCCGCGGGGGCCGACGCCGCGGTCAACCTGGTCGGCATCCTGTGGGAACGGGGACGGCGAACGTTCGAGCGCGTCCACGCCGAAGGCGCCGCCAACGTGGCGCGCGCCGCGGCTGCGGCCGGCGTCGGGCGCCTCGTCCACGTCTCGGCCATCGGCGCCGCCGGCGACTCCCCGTCGGCCTACGCCCGGACCAAGGCGGCGGGCGAAGCCGCGGTCGTGGAGGCCTTCCCCGCGGCCACCATCGTGCGCCCCAGCGTGGTGTTCGGCCCCGAGGACAAGTTCTTCAACCTGTTCGCCGGGCTGGCGCGGCTGTCCCCGGCGCTGCCCGTATTCGGCTGTCCGTTTCCGCCGAAGGTGACC
>JADFHR010000101.1 GCA_022567015.1 Pseudomonadota bacterium | reverse complement strand
TCGCGTATGCGGCCCGTCGGAGGGCGTCGAAAAGTTTCGACGATGCGCCGCATCGCCTGAAACTTTCCTCCTGCCCGACGAGCCGCCTACGCGATCTCTATGAGTCATGATCAGCGCCCCTTGGTATTAGTACCCTCTATCACAATAGGAGGGTACTAAACGCGACCGGTAATGTATTCCTGGAGCATGGTGGTTTCCGTCTCCAGCTCCTCGAGCCGGTTCTTCACCACGTCGCCGATACTGATGACGCCGAGCAGGGCTCCGTCCTTGACCACGGGCAGGTGGCGGAAACGCCGAACGGTCATCTCCTTCATGATCTCCTGGACGGTGCTTTCGGGGGTGCAGGTGACGACCTCGCGGGTCATCAGGTCGGCGACCCGCTTGGCGAGCAACTCCGCGCCGTGCTCGGCCAGCCCATGGGCCACGTCCCTTTCGGAAATGATGCCCACCAGCCCTTCCTTTTCCTGCATCACCACGATGGCGCCGATCCGCTCCCGCTGGAGAACGTCCACCACCTCGGCGATGGTGGCGTCGGGCCCGATGGTCACCACCCGATCGCCCTTGTCCTTGAGGATTTGTGAAATTCGTATCACACGCGACTCCTGATCAGGCCGAAGCAAATACGACAGGCCGCCCAGGGCATCCGGGATGCGCGCGACCGGCGGCCATCGCCGGACCGGCACGCAGCAAGACTATCACCAATCGGCGCGCCTGGCTATGCGCCGGTAACCGGTGCGGGCCGGCGGCCGGGGAAGGGCAGACCGCCAACGGGCGGGCCTCCACGGGACAGCACCGTGTTCGCCGCCGGCGTTCGGCCCTTGTCAGGGGGGGCCGCGTTCCGTAAGAAACGCGGGGGCCGCCCGGTCCGTCGCACAGGAACCGTAAAAGGTTTTCCATGGCCGTTTACACCGAGGTTACCGACGAGGAACTGACCGCCTTCGTCGCCGAGTACGAGATCGGCGAGCCGTTGTCGTGCAAGGGCATCGCCGAGGGGATCGAGAACTCCAACTACCTGCTCGCGGCCAAGGGCGGCACCTACATCCTGACCCTTTACGAAAAAAGGGTGGACGGCGCCGACCTGCCGTTCTTCCTCGGCCTCATGGAGCACCTGGGGGCGAGGGGCGTGCCCTGCCCGACGCCGCTCAAGGGCCGGGACGGGCAGATGTTGCGGAGCCTGTGCGGGCGCCCGGCGGCGATCGTCACCTTCCTCGACGGGATGTGGCCCCGGCGCATTACGCCGGAGCATTGCGCGCACCTGGGCGAGGCCATGGCGCACATGCACCTGGCGGGGCGGGATTTCCACCTCGGGCGCGCCAACGCCCTGTCGGTGGATGGCTGGCGCCCGCTCCTCGACGCGTCCGCCGCCCGGGCCGAGGAGGTCAGGCCGGGACTGGCCGAGGACCTGGGGGCGGAGCTGGACGATCTGGAGAGACACTGGCCGGCCGGCCTGCCGAGCGGGGTCATCCATGCCGATCTCTTTCCCGACAACGTGTTTTTCCTTGCCGATCACCTGTCGGGCATCATCGACTTCTATTTCGCGTGCAGCGACTTTTTCGCCTACGACCTGGCCATCTGCCTGAATGCCTGGTGTTTCGAAACCGACGGCAGCTTCAATATCACCAAGGCGCGGCACATGCTCACCGCCTATCGCAAGGTGCGCGACTTCTCGGCAGACGAGTTGGACGCCCTGCCCCTGCTGGCCCGGGGCAGCGCCATGCGCTTCCTGCTCACCCGGCTGTACGACTGGCTGAACACGCCGCCCGGTGCCCTGGTGACGCCCAAGGATCCGCTCGAGTACATGAAAAAGCTCGAGTTCCACCGGGGCGTCCAGGGCCCCGGCGCCTACGGACTGGACTGACGCGGTGAAGGCCGGGGACAAGGATACGGTGCACATCTACACCGACGGGTCGTGCAGCGGCAATCCGGGCCCCGGCGGCTGGGGGGCGTTGCTGCGCTGGCGCGGGGTGGAGAAGGAGATGTCCGGGAGCGAGGCCGCGACCACCAACAACCGCATGGAAATGATGGCGGTGATCGAGGCGCTGAAGGCCCTGAAAGGACCCAGTGTCGTCGCGCTCTACACCGACAGCCAGTATGTGCAGAAGGCCATGACCGAATGGCTGGCCAAATGGAAGGCCAAGGACTACCGCGTCAAGGGCGGGGGCCTGCGCAAGAACCACGACCTGTGGCGCCAGCTGGACGAGCTGTCGCGGCGCCATCGCATCCGCTGGCACTGGGTCCGGGGCCACGCCGGGGACCCCGGCAACGAGCGCGCCGATGCCCTGGCGCGGCGCGGCATGGAAGAGGCGCGGAACGGCGCGGCCGCGGATACTAAAGTGAGCGATTGAAACCAAAGGGGCGTTGCCCCTTTTGATCCCCACCAAGGGCCGACGGCCCTTGGAACCCCATAAACGGGTTTCGAAAACCCCTGGCCCCGGCGATTTATGCGAAGGCGTGATCGACCAGAGTCCTGGCCGCCCTGCGGGCGTGTTTGGCGGCGTCGGCCTGGCCGGCGACGTGGATCGGATCGTCCGGGCGGGCGAACTCCGCCGAGGCGTTGATGAACATGCAGCCGTTGAAGTCGCGGCCGGAAAACCATTCGTCGAGGGCGTCGAAGATCGCCAACAGGCGTTGGCGGGGCTCCCGGGCCCGGCTTTCCACCGCCCGCATGAACCAGTTGCGGAAGTGCTCGTCGCGCCGTTGCAGGCGCGCATCGGCGAGCTCGAAGCCCAGGTCGCGGCATTGCGCGGCCATCCGGCGCCGGGCGCCGCAGCCCCGCTCGCCGGCGCGTGAGGCCCGGCGCCGCTTTCACCACCCCGGAGGACACCTACAGCCGCCACCGACAAAAAACGCGTTGACGGCGGAAATATAAGTGTATATACACCTAATATGACCGAAGCGAACAAGGGAAAGAACGCCGTGACCACCAAAAAGGTTAGGACCTGCGCGTGTTTCAATCTGCGCAAGGCGGCCCGGGCGGTGACCCAGCTCTACGACGAGGTGCTGGCGCCCAGCGGCCTGAGGGGGACCCAGTTCTCCGTCCTCGCCGTCATCTCGGCGGCCGGGCCCGCCACCATGACCGACCTCGCCGACACCCTGGTCATGGACCGCACCACCCTGACCCGCAACCTGAAACCGCTCCTCGACCGGGGGCTGGTGGAGCGCGGCGAGGGGGAAGACCGGCGCCAGCGCCCGATCGCCATAACGCCCGCCGGCCGGGACGCCCTGGGCCAGGCCCTGCCGCTCTGGGAAAAGGCCCAGGCGCGCATCGCCGGCGGCCTCGGCGCGGCCCGCTGGAAGGGCATGGTCGGGGACCTCGACGAGGCGATCCGCCTGGCCCGGACGGGATAATTTTTTTGCGTATATGAGTGTATATGCACGTTTTTGCCTCGCGTGAGGCACCGTTCGTCAAACACCATGAGAGGAGTTGGAAGAATGTCTGCCGCTGAAAAAGAAATGGGCTCCGCCTGGAGCTTTTCCGCCAAGGCCACCCTGGCCGCCGTCTTGACCGTATGGTTCGCCCTTGCCGCCGTCGCCGGCACGTCGGGGATCTTTATCGCCGGACCGGACCAGGTGTTCCGCCCGGTGCTCCTGTCGGTGGTCGTGCCGATCGCCGTTTTCCTCGGCCTGTATGCCGCGTCGCCGGCGTTCCGGGGCTTCGTGATGTCTCAGGACATCCGCTTCCTGACCATGCTCCAGCTTTGGCGCGTCGTCGGCTTCGCGTTTCTGCCGCTCTACGCCTTCGACGTGCTGCCGGGCCTGTTCGCCTGGCCGGCGGGCCTCGGCGACGTCGCCGTGGGCCTCACCGCGCCGCTCGTGGTGCTGGCCCTCATGCGCCGGCCGGAGTTCGCCCGGAGCGGTCGCTTCATCGTGTGGAACCTGCTCGGGCTGCTGGATTTCGTCGGCGCGGCGGTGACGTCCACTTTGGCATCCGGCGCGTTCCCGGCCCTATCCGCCGGGTCGATCACCAGTGCGCCACTGGAGTATTGGCCGCTGATCCTGTTTCCCAGCTTCATCGTACCGCTGTTCGTCTTCATGCACCTGAGCGTGCTCTTCCAGGTGCGGGCGCTGCGGGCGCGGGCCGGCGGGGAGCGGCGGAGCCGCCACGGAATACTCCACGCGGCCGGATAACGCCGCTGGGGACGTTTCAGGGGTTGGGCCCCTATTGAGCCCCCTACAGCTGCTCCAGAATCTTCTCGGCGCTGGTGGCCTCGAAGGTGCCCGCCGGGTCGATGTTGAGGCTTTTCACCACCCCGTCGTCGACCACCATGGAAAAGCGCTGGCACCTGAGCCCCAGACCCCGTTCGATGAGGTCGAGTTCCAGCCCCGCGGCCTTGGTGAAGGCGGCGCTGCCGTCGGCCACCAACGTCACCTTGTCGCCCACGTTCTGGTCCTTGCCCCAGGCGCCCATGACGAAGACGTCATTGACCGCCAGGCAGACGATGCTGTCCACGCCCTTGGCCTTGAGGGCGTCGGCGTTGGCGACGAAGCCGGGCAGGTGCTGGGCCGAGCACGTCGGCGTGAAGGCCCCGGGCAGGCCGAACAGCGCCACCGTCTTGCCCTTGAAGATGTCGTCGGTGGTAATGGCGCTGGGGCCGTCCGCCGTCATGATGTTCAGCGTCGCCGACGGAATGGAATCGCCAACTTGTATGGTCATCGCTGCCCTCCTCCCTGTGATTTCGTTTAACCGGACCCGTGAATTTTCCGCCCCTGCCGCCGAAAAGATAAAGCCTCTGGCCCGGGAATCCAGCCCCGACTCACCGGGCCGGGCCGGCGGCGCGGTCGAGGGCCGCCAGGACCGCCTCTTCGGTGAGCAGTTCGGGCAGGACGATCCCGTCCGGCGCGCCCGGGCCGTAGACGGCGTCGAAGGGAATGCCGTAGCGCCCGAACCGCGCCAGGTACCTGGAGACGGCTTCGTCGGGCAGGGTCCAGTCGGCCTGCATGGGGACCACGGCGCCGCTGGTCAGGCGTTTGATTACGTCGCCCCTCAAAATAACGAATGTCTTGTTGATCTGGCAGGTGATGCACCAGTCGGCGCTGACATCGACGAAAACGGTCTTTCCCGCCGCCACCAGTTCGGGGATGGCGGCCTCGTCGAAGGGCCTCCACAGGTCCCCGGGGAGCGCTTCGGTGGCCGCCGCCGGCACCGGGGCGCCCGCGGGAAGGGCCGCCGGAACCAGGAACGCCAAACCGGCCAGCACGGCCGTGGCCGCAGCGCCGGCGCGCCCGAGCCGCCGGCCGGCGCGCCGTCGCACGAAGAGGGCCGCCCCGGCGCCGGCCACCAACACGCCAACGGCAACGGCCGCCGCGGGGCCCACCTGCGCGGCGAGTACGGTAAGCAGCCACACGCCCGTCGCCGCCAGGGCGAAGCCGAGTACCCGGCGCAAGGTCGCCATCCACGGGCCGGGCCGGGGCAGCCGCGTCGCCAGCCCCGGCACCGCCGCCACCGCCAGATAGGGCAGCGCCAGCCCGACGCCGAGGGCGGCGAAGATGGCGAAAATCTCGGCCGGTCCGCGGGACAGGGCAAAACCGACGGCGGTGCCCAGGAACGGCGCCGAACACGGGGTCGCCAGCAGCGTCGCGAAGCCGCCGGAAAGAAAATGCCCGGCAAGGCCGCGAACACGGCTCGCGCCGCCGCCCACATCGGCCAGCCATCGGGGCAGCCCGACGTCGAAGAATCCCCACAGGTTGCAGGCGAACAGCGCCACCATCAGGGTCATGGCGATGAGGAACCAGGGGTACTGGAACTGGATACCCCAGCCCACGGCCATGCCGGCCGCCTTGACCCACACCAGCGCCCCCGCCAGGAGCAGGAACGAAACCACGATGCCGGCGGCGGAGGCCATGAAGCTGAGGCTGACCGCGCGCCGCTCGCCGCCGCCGTGGCCGACCACCCCCAGAAGCTTGATCGAGAGGACGGGAAGCACGCAGGGCATGAGGTTGAGGATCAGCCCGCCGAGCACCGCCAGGACCAGGATCAACGGCAGCGATAGCGGCGCCTCCGCCACGACCCCAGGCACGGTGCCCGGCGGCGGCGCAACCACGGCGAGGGTGCGCTCGGCGGAGCGGGCCCCGTCGACAAGGGTCATGGTCAGGCGGGTGCCGGCCAGGCCGGTTTCCGGGGCGCCGTCCACGGAAACCTCCAGGAGAACGCCTTTGCCGCCGTCCTTCAGGCTGACCCTGGGCGCCGAGAACAGCAGGTCTTCCGGCCCCTCCACGTACAGGTCGGGGGCGACGAACGGCATGGTCGCGCTTGCGGTGACCCGCAGCACGGTGCCCGCGCCTCCGTCCACGACCTCGGCCTTCTCTATGGCCACCCCGTGGGCGGACCCGTCTCCCGGCACGTGGACGGCAAAGCGGTTGATGAGATGGGCAAACCGGCTCGGCCCCGCCCCCCCGGCCGGCAGGCGCAGGGCCAGTTCCGCCTCGTAGGGAATGCAGATTTCCCTGCAGGTGAGATACTCGACGGTGGCGCGAACGATGAGCGGCTCGCCCGCCCGGGCCAGGGTCGCGGTGACGGGCAACACCACCTCGCCGGTGTAGCCGAGGGTTTCGAAGCCGAGGATCGAGAATCGCTCCGGCGCCGGCCAGGACAGGGTCGCGCCCGCCAGGTTTTCCGACCCCGACCAGTCGACGCGCGGCGGATAACCGGCGTCGCCGGGCGAGCGCCAGTAGATCTTCCAGCCCTCGCGCAGGCGGAAGTGCAGGCCGAGCGACACCTTCTTCGCCGCGCCCACCGCCTCGGTCGCCGCCACCAGGCGCACGGTCGCCTGTTCGGTTTCCGCCCATGGCGACGCCGCCGCCGAGACCACGGAAGGGCAAAGCCACGACGCGGCCAACGCCGAAAGCGCCAAAATCGCCAACCGTCCCGTTCTGCGCGTCAAGACATCCCCGCCCGCTTCATCACCGTACCCGAGGGACGCGGCACCCGCCGCGTCCCTATTCATATGGATTTTAATCAGGGAATCTCAAAAAAGTATGGATGTTCACGGACTCTTTACCGCTCCCGGGGCTTGATTCCAAGGCCTTTGGCGCAATGGACGGCGCCACCACCCTTGCCTTGGATCCATTACAGGAATGGGGTGGGAGATGACGCTACGGGGTTTCCCACGCCCCCGTGGTGTGCGACAATGGTGTCGTCGGGATGTCTTGGCCCGTGCGCCGTGGCGCCCCGTGATTTCAAAAGCTGTGGCCAATGCGAGCGGACAATGTCGACTCATCAAGACGCCCAGCAGTACCTGTCGGGACAAATTCTGTTTGCCATGCCGGGATTGACGGATCCCCGCTTTGCCAGGACGGTCATCTACATGTGCGCCCACAGCGCCGACGGGGCCATGGGGCTGGTGCTGAACCGGGTGCTCGAGTCGCTCACTTTTCCCGATCTGCTGGAGCAGTTGGGCATCGAAACCGCGAGCGTCGAAGAATCCATTAATATTCATTTCGGCGGCCCCGTAGAGTCGGGACGGGGTTTTGTCCTGCACACGCCCGACTACGTGCAGGACGCCACCCTGGTGGTGGACGGGGAGATCGCACTCACCGCCACGGTGGACATCCTCAAGGCCATTGCCGGGGGCACGGGGCCGCGCCGGTGCCTCCTCGCCCTGGGCTACGCCGGCTGGGGGCCGGGCCAGCTGGACAACGAGATCAAAAGCAACGGATGGCTGAATGTGGCCGCGGACGACGAATTGATTTTCGGCCCCGACCTGGACAGCAAGTGGGACCGGGCCATGGAGAAGCTCGGCATCGACCCGCGCATGCTTTCGGACACGGCCGGCCACGCGTGACGTCAGAAGTCAGGGATCAGGTATCAGGTATCAGAAAACCGCCACCTCTGATCCCTGATCCCTGATCCCTGATCCCTGATCCCTGATCCCTGATCCCTGATCCCTGATACCTGCCTACGCCAGCCGCTCCGCCACGCGGTCGTAACTTTCCATGCGCCCCAGGGGACCCAGCGCCGCCAAGGTGGGCTTGCCGGCGGTGATTCGCCGGGCCACCCTTTCGACGGTGTCCACATCCACCGCTTCGATCTCGTCGACGATTTCGTCCACGCTCAACGGGCGGCCGAAGACCATCATCTGGCGGGCCAGTTGCTCGCAACGCGACGACGTGCTCTCCAGGGACATCAGGATGCCGGCCTTGAGCTGGGCGCGGGCGCGGGCCACCTCTTCCTCGGTGACGTTGCCACGCACCTTGGCGATTTCATCGCAGATCAGGGGAATCAGCTCTTCGATGTCCTTCTCCCCGGTGCCGGCGTAAATGCCGAACAGGCCGGTGTCCGTATAACACGAGAGAAAGGTGTAGATGCTGTACACCAGGCCGCGCTTTTCGCGCACCTCCTGGAACAGGCGCGAGGACATGCCGCCGCCAAGCAGGGTGGAAAGGACCGAAACCGCGTAGAAGTCGGGGTCCTTGTGCGAAACGCCCTGGAAGCCGAGCACCACGTGGACCTGTTCCAGATCCCTGTCCTCGCGCACCTCACCGCCCACGTAACGGGCGGCATCGCGGGGAGCCTCGTCGCCGGCCTGCAGGCCCTCGAAGGCGGTTTCCGCCAGGGCCACCAGGGTCTCGTGATCCATCCGGCCGGCGGCCGACACCACCATGCGCGGGGCACTGTAATGGGCGCGCATGTACTCGATGATGGTGTCGCGCCCCATGTCGCGCACGGAGTCCACCGAACCCAGAACGGGACGCCCCAGGGCCTGGCCGGGAAAGGCGGCCTCCTGGAAGTGGTCGAACACCACGTCGTCGGGGGTGTCGTGGGCCTGGTTGATTTCCTGGAGAATGACCGTGCGCTCGCGCGCCAGCTCTTCGGGCGCCAGGACCGCGTTCTGCACGATGTCGGCGATGATGTCCATGCCCAGCGCCAGGTCCTCCTTGAGAATCTTGGCGTAATAGGCGGTGTGTTCGCGCGCGGTATAGGCGTTGAGGTGGCCGCCGACGGCTTCGATTTCCTCGGCAATGGCGATGGCACTGCGCCGTTCCGTGCCCTTGAAGACCATGTGCTCGAGAAGGTGGGAAACGCCGTTGACCTCGGGGCGCTCGTACCGGGCTCCGACCTCGACCCAGACGCCCACGGATACCGTCTCCACCGTGTCCATGGGGTCGCTGAGCACGCGAAGCCCGCTGCCGAGGGTGGACACGCGTATGCTCATGCGGCCGCCTTCGCGGCCAGGCGCGCGCTCACGAAATCCTGCACGGTCCCGAGGTCGTTGGGCAGGACCTCGCAGCGCTCCCGGCGCTCGAACAGGTCGGCCATCCGCGCCGGCAAGGCCGGGCGGACGCCGGTCGCCTCCTCCACCGCGGCCGGAAACTTGGCCGGATGCGCCGTCGCCACACAGACCAGGGCGGAATCGGACTCCCCGTGGCACGCCTCGCCGGCGACCACGCCGATGGCGGTGTGGGGGTCGAGCAGGTGCCCGGTCGCCTCGTACAGGCGCCGGATCGCCGCCTTGGTGGCCCCGTCGTCCAGGCGGTACCCGGCGAACAGCCGGCCCATGCGCCGCCAGCGGGCCGCCCCGAAGGTCACCCGGCCCTGGCGGCGGAAGCGGGCCATCACGCCGGCCAGCCGGGCGCCGTCGCGGCCGTAGTAATCGAACAGGAGGCGCTCGAAATTGCTCGAAACCTGGATGTCCATGCTGGGGCTCACGGTGGCGGTCACCGGCACCATTTCCATGGTCCCGATATCGAAGAAGCGAGTCAGGATGTCGTTGGTGTTGGACCCGACGACAAGCCTTTTCACCGGCAGACCCATCTTGCGGGCGGCATAGGCGGCATACACGTTGCCGAAGTTGCCCGTCGGCACGGCGAACGTGACGGCGCGCCGCGGCGCCCCCAGGGCCGTCGCGGCGGCGAAGAAATATACGATCTGGGCCATGATCCGGGCCCAGTTGATGGAATTAAAGGCGCCGAGACGGAAGCGCTCGCGGAAGGCCTGGTCGTTGAACATGGCCTTCACCAGGTCCTGGCAGTCATCGAACGTGCCCTCGATGGCCACGTTGTGCACATTGGGCGAGAGCACCGTGGTCATCTGCCGGCGCTGCACCTCCGATACGCGCCCCTTGGGATGGAGGATGAAGATCTCGATCGCCTCGCGGTCGCGGCAGGCCTCGATGGCGGCCGGGCCGGTGTCGCCCGAGGTGGCGCCGACGATGGTCACCCCCTGGCCCCGTTGCTTGAGCACATGGTCGAACAGGCGGCCGACAAGCTGCAGGGCGTAGTCCTTGAACGACAGGGTGGGCCCATGGAACAACTCCAGAAGCCACGTGTTCGCCCCGAGCTGCGAAAGCGGTGCCACCGCCGCGTGGCCGAAGTCGGCGTAGGACTGCGCCACCAGGCGGGCGAAATCGGCCTCGGCGATGCGCCCGCCGACGAAGGGCTGCATCACCCGCGCCGCCAGTTCCCCATACGGCAATCCGCGCAAGGCCTCGATTTCGGCCCTGGAGAACCGCGGCCAGGTTTCGGGCACGTAAAGCCCGCCGTCGCGGGCCAGGCCGGCCAGCAGCACGTCGTCGAACGGAAGCGCCGGGGCCGACCCCCGGGTGCTGACGTATTTCACCGAATCCCCTTTCGGTCCGGGAGTTCCGGAGCGGTCACCCTATACACGGGGCCACCCCCGCGCAAGCAAGCCAGGACCGCGCCGTGTACGCTGGAATGGATCGATATTGGGTGCTACCGTCGCGCCATCAATGAAGTCCATCCCGGAATTGCCGGCCGAGGCGTTCATGCGGCGCGTCGTGGCGGAGATCGAGGACGCGCGCGCCGCCGGGGCGAGTGATCCCGGGCGCATCGCCGAGTCCCTGAACGCCCGCGGCTTCACCACCCGGAAAGGCCGTGCATGGACGGCCGAGACCGTC
>JADFHR010000285.1 GCA_022567015.1 Pseudomonadota bacterium | reverse complement strand
CAAGTGGCTCTCGCATTTCTATGACTCGTCGATCAGCCTGAAGGACAAATCGATCCTGGTCACCGGCGGTACCGGGTCGTTCGGCAAGCGCTTTATCAGTTCGGTCCTGGAACGGCACGACGTCCGCAGGCTCATCATCTATTCGCGCGACGAGCTCAAACAGTACGAGATGCAGGAGGAACTGAGCCCGAGGCGCTATCCCTGCCTGCGCTACTTCATCGGCGACGTACGCGACCGCGACCGGCTGGAGATGGCGACCCGGGACGTGGACATCGTGGTCCACGCGGCCGCCCTCAAGCACGTGCCGGCGGCGGAGTACAATCCCACCGAATGCATCCGCACCAATGTCTTCGGGGCCGAAAACGTGGTCCATTGCGCGCTGCGCAACAATGTGGAAAGGGTCATCGCGCTTTCCACGGACAAGGCGGTGAGCCCGCTCAACCTGTACGGCGCCAGCAAGCTGGCCGCGGACAAGATATTCGTCGCCGCCAACAATCTGGCCGGACCCAAGAGAACCATGTTTTCCGTCGTGCGCTACGGCAACGTGGTCGGCTCGCGGGGCAGCGTGGTGCCGCTGTTCGAGCGCCTCGTCCGCGCCGGCGCGGCGAACCTGCCCATCACCGACGTGCGCATGACCCGCTTCTGGATCACCTTGCAGCAGGGCGCGGACTTCGTGATCTCGTCCATAAAGACCATGCGGGGCGGGGAAATCTTCGTCCCCAAGATCCCAAGCATGAAAATCACCGATCTGGCGCGCTGCCTGGCGCCCGACCTGCCCCACGAAATCATCGGCATCCGCCCGGGCGAGAAGCTCCACGAGGTTCTGATCACCGAGGACGACTCGCCCAACACCTACGAGCTCAAGGACCGTTTCATCACCGAGCCGGCCTTCCCGTTCTGGACCCGGGATCCGGTGGAAAACGGCGTCGCCGAGGTGCAGGACGTGCGGCCGGTGGCGGAAGATTTTCGCTACGCCAGCAACAACAACACCCAATGGCTCGATGAGGAGGGGTTGCGGGAGTACCTTTCGGGACCGCGCTGATGGCCGGCGCCCCGCCCTCGCCGCCCTTCCTGCCCTACGGCCGGCAGGCCGTCGATGACGACGACGTGGCCGCGGTGGCCGCGGTCCTTCGCGGTGACTGGCTGACCACCGGCCCCACGGTGGCGGCCTTCGAGAAGGCGTTCGCGGCCAAGGTGGGCGCGCGCTTCGCCGTCGCCTGCTCGAGCGGCACCGCCGCCCTGCATCTGGCCACCCTGGCCCTCGGCCTGGGCCCCGGCGACCGGGTCGCGGTGCCCACGCTGACCTTCCTGGCCACCGCCAACGCCGCCCGCTACGCCGGGGCGGAGGTCCTCTTCACCGATGTGGCGCCGGACACCGGGCTCATGGAGCCAGGCCATCTCCGGGCCGCCCTGGAGGGTTCGTCCGGCGCAGACGTGAAGGCGGTCTTTCCCGTCCATCTGAACGGCCAGTGCGCGGACCCCGACGCCATCGCCGGCCTCGCCGCCGAGCGCCGCCTGAAGGTGGTGGAGGACGCCTGCCACGCCCTTGGCGCCACCTATGCGGCCGGCGCCGGCGGGACCGTTCCGGTGGGCGCCTGCCGTCACGCCGACATGGCCGTGTTCTCGCTTCATGCGGTCAAGACCATCACCATGGGCGAAGGGGGCGTGATCACCACCAACGACCCCGGCCTGGAGGAACGGCTGAAGCGGTTTCGCAACCACGGCACGGTGGACCGGGAATTTCAGAACGCCGACCTTGCTTTCGACGGAGAGGGAAAGCCCAACCCCTGGTACCGCGAAATGCCCGAGCTGGGGTACAACTACCGGGCCAGCGACATCCACTGCGCCCTCGGCCTCAGCCAGCTCGACAAGCTGGACGGCTTCGCCGCGGCGCGGCATGCCCTCGCCGCCCGCTACGACCGCGTGCTCGCCGCCCTGGCGCCGACCGTGCGCCCCGTGGCCCGCACGCCCGGCTGTTCGCCGGTATGGCACCTTTACGTGGTCCTGATCGACTTCAAGGCGGCGGGCGTGCCCCGCGCCACCGTCATCAACCGGCTGCGCGAACGGGGGATCGGAACCCAGGTCCATTATCTGCCGGTGCACCTGCAGCCCTATTACGCCAAGCGGTACGGCGAACACAGCCTGCCGGGGGCGGCGGCCTACTACGAGCGGTGCCTGAGCCTGCCCCTGTTCGCGCGCATGGAGGAAACGGACGTGGACAGGGTGGCGGACGCCCTCGCCGCGGCGCTGGAGAAACCGTGACCGGGCCCGGGCAGCAGCCATGACCACGACGGCGGTCATCGTCCAGGCGCGCATGGGCTCTTCCCGTCTGCCCCGCAAGGTCATGATGACCCTGGCCGGAAAGACCGTGCTTGCCCATGTCCTCGGCCGCTGCCAGGCCATCGACGGCGTCGACGTGGTGTGCTGCGCGACGACGGACGCCGCCGAAGACGACCCGGTCGCCGCCGAGGCCCAACGCCTGGGCGCGATTGTGTTCCGCGGCTCCCAACGCGACGTGCTCGACCGCTACGACCGCGCCGCCACGGCGCTCGGCGCCGATATCGTCGTGCGCATCACCAGCGACTGCCCGCTGGTGGACCCGGCGGTGGTGGCGGCGGTCGTGCGCCTGCGCGCCGAGGACGGGGCGGACTACGCCGCCAACACCATGCCGCCCACCTGGCCCCACGGCCTCGACTGCGAGGTGTTCACCAGGGACGCCCTGGCCGGCGCCGCCCGATGGGCCCGGGACGTCCATGCGCGCGAACACGTCACCCCGTGGCTGCGCACCCATCCCGACATCCGCCGCGCCAACCTGTCCGGGCCGGGCGGCGCCGTGGCCGAACACCGGTGGACCCTGGA
>JADFHR010000284.1 GCA_022567015.1 Pseudomonadota bacterium | reverse complement strand
CTTACCAAGGCTTTCGGACGGCGTCGCGCACGCTTCGCGATGCCCCGCATCGCCACAGCGCACGCTCCTAGCCGAAAGCCTTGGTAAGCCGTCTCTATGGGTCATGATCAGCGACCCTTGGTATAAGATGCGGCCATGTCCCGCGCCCTCTCCCCCGTCCCGTTGATCGCCGCGTTCTGCGTGGCCGAGATCTTCGGCATGGCCGGCGCCGTCACCTTTCCGGCGCTGCTGCCCACGTTCATCGACACCTGGGGCCTCAGCAATACCGACGCCGGGTGGATCAACGGCATTTATTATGCCGGATATCTGTTCGCCGTGCCGGTCCTGGTCAGCCTCACCGACCGGGTGGCGCCCAGGCGCGTCTTCTTCCTGTGCATGGCGGTCACGGCGCTGGCCAACCTGGGCTTCGCCCTGGCGGCGGAGGGATTTTGGACGGCGATGGCGTTCCGGCTGGTTGCCGGCATCGGCCTCGCCGGGACCTACATGCCGGGCCTGAAGCTGCTCGGCGACCACCTGCGAATCCTGGCCGCCGACAAGGACCAGAGCCGCGCGGTGGCGTTCTATACGTCGAGCTTCGGCATCGGCACGTCGCTGTCGTACTTCCTTGCCGGCGAGGTGGCGGCGGCGCTGGACTGGCGGTGGGCCTTCGCCATCGCCGCCGCCGGCCCCGTCGTCGCCGCGGCGATGATGGCCGCGGTCCTGCCCCGCAAAGACCCGCCGCACACCCAGATGCCCGACACCCATCTTCTCGATTTCCGCCCGGTGCTGCGCTGCCGGGCGGTCATGGCCTACGTGCTGGCCTACACCGCCCATAACTTCGAACTGTTCGCCTTCCGCTCGTGGATCGTCGCCTATCTGGTGTTCGCCGCCGCCACCGGCCCGGACGCCATGATCTGGAGCGCCACGGCCATTGCCGCCATCGTCAACCTGCTGGGCCTTCCCGCCAGCGTGCTCGGCAACGAGCTGGCCCGGCGCATCGGCCGCCATCGCACCATCAAGATCGTCATGCTGATCTCGGCGCTGCTCGCCGGGTCCATCGGGTTCGCGGCGGGCGCGCCGTTCACCCTGGTGGTGGTTCTGTGCCTGGTTTACGGGGTTACGATAACGGCGGATTCTTCCGCCATCACCGCCGGCGTGGTCAACGCCGCGCCGGCGGGCTACCGGGGCGCCACCATGGCCGTCCATTCCTGTATCGGATTCATCGGCGCGTTCGCCGGACCCCTGGCCTTCGGCGTGGTCCTCGATCTGAGCGGTGCCGGAGCCACGGGCGGGGAAACCATCCGGTCCTGGGGGCTGACATTCCTGTTCAGCGGTCTGGTGACGGTGGTCCTCGGCACGGTGGCGCTGGCGGCTCTGGGCCGCAAAAGGTCCTGAGCCGCGGCGGTGGCGTCTCCGCGGCGACTAACGCCGCCGCGCCCGCGGATGGGCCTTCCGGTAGACGGCCGTCAGGTGCCCCGCATCGACGGCGGTGTAGCGCTGGGTGGTCGACAACGACGCGTGCCCGAGCAGCTCCTGGATGGTGCGCAGGTCGCCGCCGCCGGACAACAGGTGGGTGGCGAAACTGTGGCGGAAGGCGTGCGGCGTCGCCGTCTCCGGCAGGCCGAGGAGCGCCCTGAGGCGCCGCACCTGCCGCTGCACCACCCCCGGGTTCAGCCGTTTGCCGCGCACGCCCACGAACAGCGGATCGTCGTTGCCCAAGGGGTAGGGACAGGCGGCGAGGTAGCCGTCAATGGCCCTGGCGACCACGGGCAGCACGGGCACCATGCGCTGTTTGTTGCCCTTGCCGGTGACCACCATGGTCCCGCCCGCCTTCGCCGTCGGCGCTTGGCCGCGGTTCAGGGCCAGCGCCTCGCCGATGCGCAGCCCGCACCCGTACAGCAGGAGCAGAAGCGCCGTGTCCCGCCGGGCGACCCACGGTTCGTCGCTCAGGTCGCCGACCGCCTCGACCGCCATGCGCGCGTCCACTTCGGTCAGCGCCTTGGGGATGGATTGGGGAATGCGCGGCGTGCGGATGGCGCCGATGGCGGCGTTGCGGGCCAGGCCGGCGCGATCGAGAAATCGGAAAAAGCCGCGCAGCGTGGACATGGCGCGGGCCACGGACGTGCGCCCCAGGCCGTCGCCGGCGCGGCTGGCGAGATAGCTGCGGAAGTCGGCCGGCGTCAGGCCGTCGAGGTCGCGCAACCCCGGGGGGAACCCCAGGTGTCCGGCGAGGAAGCGAAAAAAGGCCGCCAGATCCCGTCCATAGGCGTCCACGGTGTGGCGCGATGCCCGCCGTTCGTGGGCCAGCCACCCCCGCCAGTCCTCGATGGCGGAGACCACGGCCGGCTCGGCGACGTAAGTGGCGGCCAAGGGTTCCGGCCCTTGCCCGTGGGCGTCCGGCAGAGGGTGCTGATCGGCCATCGAATACCTTGTCTACCCCGTCAGGCCGGCTTTTCCCGCCATCCGTGGACGCAGCATTCCAGCATCCTGGCCATGAACCGGATCAATTCGGTCCCCTGACCCGGGTGAAAGGCGCGCTTGCGCGATCCCAGGGCGAGAAGTCCCACGGGCGTCGTCGGATTCGGGCGCAGACGGGCGAGCGCCGCCGAGTGCACCAGCCCGGCGGCGGCGGCGAAGACCGTCCCGTCATCGGTCATGTCGCGCACCAGGACGACGTCCTGGTCGGCGCCGCCCAGCAGATCGTCGACGGTGCCGCCGGCGAAGCGGCGGACATCCTCGCCATCCACGCCGGTCACCGGCTTCGAGCCGGCCTCGAAGCCGATGGTGACCACGTCGACGTCCAGAAGCAGCGGCAGATCGTCGTTGACCACCCGCACCATGTGCTCGAAATCCCCGGCCGCGAGCATGGCCAGCACGGCGGC
>JADFHR010000100.1 GCA_022567015.1 Pseudomonadota bacterium | reverse complement strand
GGTGCATTCGCTTGCCGTGCCGAAGGTGGTCGGACAGGCGATGTGGGGTTTCAGCGGCCCCGGCACCGGGCGCGCCTCGCCGATGGGGGCGTTGACGTAGGCGAGGAATTCCGCCGGATGGGTGGACAGCAGGTTGGACGCCTTGCAGGTATCCATCACCGAGCCGCCGCCGACCGAGACGAAGCCGTCGAAACCGCCTTCTTCGGCGAACTTGGCCCCCGCCTTGAACGACCGGTCCGTCGGCTCCACCTCCACGGCGTCGTAGACGACGCAGTCGATGCCGGCGGCGCCCAGGGATTTCAGCACGATGGACAGCGGCTCCAGGTGGCGCACCACCGGGTCGGTGTAGACGGCGACGCGGGTCATGGCGAGGGCGCGGGCGTCGTCGCCGATTTCCCTCAAGGACCCGCGGCCGAACTTGATCTTCGGCGCCTCCATGGTGAACGCGGTGTCGCCGTCCGCGGTGGGGGCGAAATAGGGCGACAGAGCCATGGCGTCTCCTTCCCGGAATCAGTTCCTGCCGCCGCGGACAGTACGGGCCGCGTAATTTTACGGCCGCGGTCGGTTCAGCCCGGCGTGCCGCGATTGATGATGATCGTCTTGCTGGTGGTGAAGTGGTCGATCATGCTTTCGTAGGAGTACTCCTTGCCGACACCGCTCATTTTCAGGCCGCCGTAGGCGACGTTCGGCTGCGGGGTGTCGTACTGGTTGACCTGCACGAAGCCCGCCTGAATTTTTTCGGCGAAGTCCATGGCGCGGTTGAGGTCCCGCGTCCACAGGGTCGCCGCCAGGCCGAAGGCGATGTCGTTCGCCTCGGCCATCATGTCGTCGAAATCGGTCCACGGCAGCACGCACGCGACGGGGCCGAAGATTTCCTCCTGGCAGACGGGGGAATCGTTGGGGATGCCGTCGATCAGGGTGGGGCTGAAGAACAGGCCCTTCCGCAGGTCGGGATCGTCGGGCCGCCCGCCGCCGCAGAGAAACCGCGCGCCGGGCGTGTCGCGCGCCATCTCGACGTAGTACGTACAGCGGTCGAACTGCTCCTCGGAAATCATCGCGCCGACCTCGGTCGCCTCGTCGAGCGGATCGCCCAGGCGCAGGGCCTGGAGCCTCTCGACCACGCCGTCGACGACCCGGTCGTAGACGGCCCGGTGGACGAAGACCCGCGAGCCCGCGGTGCACGACTGGCCCTGGCGGGTGAAGCGCATGCCGTGGACCACCCCCGGGATGGCCCGCTCGAGGTCCGCGTCCGCCATGATGATGTTGGGGTTCTTGCCCCCAAGCTCGAGGGTCACCGGGCACAGCTTGGCGGCGACGTAGCCGGCGATCTCCCGGCCCACCGCGTACGACCCGGTGAAGGTCACCTTGCGCACCAGGGGGTGTTCGGCGAGCGGCCTGCCGGCCTCTTCGCCATAGCCGGAGATCACGTTGAACACGCCGGGCGGCAGCACCTGGGCGGCGATCTCGGCACAGCGCAGCACGGTCAGCGGCGCCTGCTCGGCCGTTTTCAGGACCATCGTATTGCCGGCGACCAGGGCCGGCCCCATCTTCGCCGCCATCAGGTAGACCGGGGCGTTCCACGGAATGATGCCGGCCACCACGCCCAGGGGGTCGCGGGTGGTGTAGTGAAGGATGCCCGGACCCGACGGGACGGTCCGTCCCTTCAACTCGCCGCCCAATCCGGCGAACAGCCGCAGCATGTCGATGGCGCCCGCCATTTCGGGGCGCGCCTGGGTGGCCAGCGCGTTGCCGGTCTCCAGGCTGAGGAGCGCCGCCACCGCTTCGCATTCGGCCTCGATCAGGTCGGCCATCCGGGCGACCATGCGCCCGCGTTCCCGGGCCGGGATCGCCGCCCACGCCGGATAAGCGTCGTGCGCCGATTTCACGGCCCGCTCGACGTCCGCCTCGCGGCACCGCGGCGCGTTCGCCACCACCGCCATGTTGGCGGGGTTCTCGACGACGAAGGTCTCGTTGGTGAGCGGCGGACCAAGGACCCCGTCCACCAACACCTTGCCCGACAGCCGGTCGGCGTCCCTGTACGCGGCCGCGGCCAGGGGCGCCGACCGGCCGAATTCGACGGCGACCCGTGAGACCGGCATTGTGACATTCTCCTTCGTGGCTTCGGCGGCGGCCTATAGTTCGCACTTTCCGGCTGGCCGGGCAAGCGGGGGCCGATCCCGCAACCGGAGGAGAGAGCCACGCGGTCCGCCACGCGGCCACCGCCCCTATCCGGGTCTGCCATGCCGGAATTCGGTTGCCCATCCCGAGACGGCTGCATAACATCGTCGGCGACTCGACGGGAGGATGGCCGTCCATGGCCTGGAAAAACAATAAACGGCGCCGGGAACGCCACGGACACCCAACCCTTGCCGTCGTCATGAGAGACACCAGCGAGGCCGGCGGGTGACCAGGGAACGGTTCTGTTTTTGGGCGGCGGGCGTGGTCTTCACCCTGTTCGTCGCCGACATCCTGATCGCCAAGATCCAGGTGATGTCGGGCAACGTGTTGCCCCTTCACCTGGGCGACCTGGGCCAGTTCCTGGTCCTGCTGGTTGCGGTCGCGCTTTTTGTCATCGGCTCCCTCGCCCGGGAGGAAGCGGAAAAGCGACGGGACGATCCGCGCACATGAGAACTTCAACCTTACCAAGGGAGGAACAACCGTGAATCTCAAGATTTTCAACACGTCCATGGACCGGCGGCGTTTCATGCAGCTGACCAGGACGTACGGCTACACCGCGGTGGCGGTAACCGCGCTGGGCGGGGCGTTTTTCACCGAAGAAGCGGTCGCCCAGACCGCCAAGGAAGAGAAGCAGCGCCAGAAGGCCGCCAAATCGACCATGAACCTGGCCACCGAATACGTGATCGGGGCGACCCGCTATTACCCGCTCATGCAGCTTAACTTCAAGGAGAACACCCAGAACCTCACCAACGGCGAGGTTTACGTGAAGCTGTCTCCGGGCGGCGTGCTCGGCAAGGGCGGCGCGCTGGCATCCAAGGTCCAGTCCAACACCATCCAGGCGGCACAGCATTCGGTGTCCAACTTCGCGCCGTACGCGCCGGCCATCGACCTGATCAACGTTCCCTACTGGGCCAACACCAATCAGAAGTTCGTCAACCTGGTGACCAGCGACGTATGGAAGAAAGAGGTCCACACCCGGGTCAACGCCCGCGGCTTCGAGGTGCTGCTGTATCTGGTCCTGGATCCGCGCACGGCCTCCACCCGCAAG
The DNA here is from genome assembly GCA_022567015.1 of Pseudomonadota bacterium. GTDB lineage: Bacteria > Pseudomonadota > Alphaproteobacteria > Rhodospirillales > 2-02-FULL-58-16 > JACZQZ01. The sequence goes on along the minus strand of JADFHR010000100.1, from coordinate 7,793 downwards.
GGCTTCGGCAAGGTGCTGAAAGTGCCGGCGGACATGAAGGGGATGAAGTTCCGGGTGCCGGGGTCGAAGATCCTGCAGCAGTTCTACCGCATGGTCGGCGCCAACCCGACACCGGTGGCCTGGGGCGAGACGGCGACGGCGATCAAGGAGGGTGTCGCCGACGGGCTCGATCCGGCCCTGGTGGCCCTTTATGCCGCCGGCTTCAGCGGCCTGCTCGAGACGGTGTCGTTCATCAAGTCGGTGGAGGACGCCCAGGTCTATTCGTGCAACCTGAAATGGCTCAACGGCCTCTCCGCCCAGAGTCGGGCCGGGGTGCTCGCGGCGGCCGACATTACCTTCCAGCAGAACCTGGCGCAGGTCCCGGCGTCGCGCGCCTTCGCCATGGCCGAGATGGCCAAGGCCGGAACCAAGTACTACGCGCCGAACGACGACGAGCTGGCCCAGTGGAAGGCGGTCGCCGGCGCCCAACGGCCGGAATGGAACGACCTCAAGAAGAAGCTGGCGGGAAGCCTGGCCAAGTTCGGCGAGTTCCGCGAGGCCGCGGAAACCCAGGCCCAATACTACGTCAACGACGTCGAAGCCTGAGCTCCGCATCGATCGGGGGACCGCGCGGGCAACCGGCGGTCCCCCGATTTTTTATCCTGAATTGGGACAGGAACCATGACACGGGCGCTGATCCGGGCCATCGACAGGAACGGAGAACGCTACCTCCTTCTGGTTTTCTACACCCTGGTCGTGGTGGTCATCGGGGTGGAGGTGATCAGGCGTTTCGTGCTCTCGTTCTCCAGCATCTGGGGCGAGGAGATCGCCCGCTTCGCCTTCATTTACCTGACCTGGATCGGCGCCAGCGCGGGGGTCAAGAACCGAAGCCATATCCGCATCGACGTCATCTACAGCTGGGTCCCCGAGCGCCACCATGTGTGGCTTTATATTCTGGCCGACGTGGCGACAATGGCCTTTGCCGTCGTCGCCCTCTATTACTCGCTCATTCCGATCATCACGTCGATCAACTTCGACAGCGTCACCGATGGACTGCGCATCAACCGCTCGTTCTTCCTGGTCGCGGTGCCGCTGGGGTTCACCATGACCTTGGTCCGCCTGGTGCAGAACATCAGGCGCGATCTCAGCGACCACAAGGCCGGCCGGCCGATCTTCCGCGGCAAGAAGCTGTTCGAGTGATGTCCTACCAGATCTATACCACCGCCGCGACGATGGGCTGGACCTTGTACGGTCCGGCCATCGGCATGGGCGTCCTCATCCTGCTCGGTGTGCCGATCTGGGTGGTGCTCGGGCTGGGCACGACGATGCTGCTTTCGCTGACCGAGGTTCTGCCGCTGACCCTCATCGGCGAGACCCTGTTTTCGGGCATCGACAGCTTTGCGTTGATCGCCGTTCCCCTGTTCATCCTTACCGGCGACGTGTTCGTGACGACGCGCCTGTCGGAGAAACTGCTCGCCCTGGCCGAGGCGACCCTGGGCTGGCTCAGGTCCGGACTGGGAACGTCCACGGTATTGGGGTGCGGCTTTTTCGCCTGTATCTCGGGCTCCGACGCGGCCGACGCCGCGGCCCTGGGGCGCATCACCATGCCGCATCTGGTCAAGAAGGGTTATCCGCTGCCCTACGCCGCCGCCCTGGTCGCCAGCGGCGCGACGACCGGCATCCTGATCCCGCCGTCGATTTCGTACATCATCATCGGTCTGACCCTCGGCATTTCGGCCTCGACCCTGTTTCTCGCCGCCGCCGTGCCCGGAGTCATGGTTCTCACGGCCATCATCCTGACCAACATCGTGGTCAACCGGGTTCGCGGATATGAAAAAAGCACCGGCCAATTCTCGGCCGCCAAGTTCGGGCGCGCCCTGTGGTCGGCGCGCTACGCGGTGCTGGTGCCGTTCATCATCCTGGGCGGCATCTATTCGGGGATCTTCACGCCGACAGAGGCGGCATCGGTGGCGGTGCTTACCGCCATCGCCATCGGGTTCGGCACGCGGCAACTGAAGGTGTCGGACTTCCCGCGCATGATGGAGCGCAGCGCCGAGGTCAACGGCGTCATCGCCCCCATCATCGGCATCGCCCTGTTGCTGGCGCAGGCGCTGGCCACGCTCGACGTGCCGCAAACCTTTGTCCACGCCATTACCAGCGTGACCGAGAATCCGGCGGTCGTGATCCTTTTGATGCTGGCCGTCTTCATTATCGCGGGCTGCATTATGGAGACGACGCCGAACATCGTGATCCTGGCGCCGCTCATGCTGCCCGTGGCCCAGGAAATCGGCATGGAGCCGATCCATTTTTCCATCTTCATGGTGACCGCGTTGGGCGTCGGGTTCATTACGCCGCCGCTGGGGCTCAATCTGTTTGTTCTTTCGGGTCTCACGGGAGCCTCCGTGCTGTCCATCGCAAGGCATGCCGTGCCTTACGTCCTCGCCATGTTGATCGTCGTGCTGCTGCTGGCCTTTATCCCCCAGTTATCCCTTTGGGCCCTGTAACCATAATCCGGCGCGGGCCCGTTCGCCGGGATCGCGGTCTTTGGCGGCGGGCAATCGCCGGGTAACATTTGGCGAACATGTTGCGGGCGGCCCTCCGCCGCCCGATATTCCACAATGGGAACTGCTGCGGACGACGCTTGGCACTCCCTTGCGCGATGAACCCTACCGGGAACTGTCGGGTGAACACCGTTTCCTATTCCGGCATGTGGTGGAGGAAGGCCCTGCCGCCGGCGGTCCTGGCGCTTGCGGTGAGTCTTGTTCTCCAACGCCCCGACGCGGCCGCCGCCGCCGGGGGAAACTGCGACGCCCTGTTGGAGAAGGCCGCGAAAGCGGACGAGATTCCCGAGATCGTCATCGATTCGTTGACCAACTCCATCCACGTCCGCACCTCCCAGGGCGAATGCGTCGAACAGTTGTCCGCGCCGACGGAGCCTTCGGCGGCCCCGGGACCTCCGCAAACGGCGCTGCAGGCCCCGCCAACGGCGCCGGTAACGCCTCCCGCCGCCCCCCCGGTGACGGAGGCTGCGGAACCGAAACCGGCGGCCGCCGCCCCAAAGACCGCCGAGCCCGGCAAGCCCTTTAAAACCCATCCCTATTTCCGCGCCCAACCGATGCCGCCCCCGCGGTCCTTGGGCGGCCCCCAGGGCGGGATGGCCAAGGCCCCTGCCCTGTCGCCGGCCGCAGACTGCGCCACCGACCTGAACTCCCTGTGGGAAAAGGGGGAACACCACATCAGGGGGACCACCTATTGGCTGTCGCAGGTCTTCACCATCGACCTGGACGGTGACCGCAGGACCGACAATGTGGGCTTCCGGCTCAAGGCGGCGAACACGCCCGATCTGGTGATCCGCTACTATGCCGGTCCCGGAAACCTGGCGGGACGGTCTGTCCCCACCCTGAGGCTCGACGACGAGGACGTGATCTCCAGGCTGTGCTTCGGCCAGGTGTCCTTCGAAAAGCCACGACGGAAAGACCGCAAAACGGAGCCGCGGCGCGTTTTCGAGACCCCGGACCTGGAGAAGGAAATGATGGCCAAGGGGAAACCCGCGCCTGCCGCGACCCAGGCCGAATGGGGCGGCTTCGTCCCCAACGGGTTGTGGGCGGCAATTGCCGCGGTTTTTGGTCTCGTCCTGGCGGCGGGCGGCACCGGGATCTATCTCTCCCGGCGCATATGGTTGCCGGCGCTAAAACGGCTGGGAAAGGCACGGCGGAAAGACGGAGGGGAAGAAGAGGACGAAGAGGACGAAAAGGACGAGGACGCGAAGGAAAAGAAATAGCCCCCGCCGGGGAAGACGGGGCCGGGCAAAAATAACCGGCGGCGGGAGGCCGGGCGGGGACCGGGACCCGGGCAAGCACTGGCCCGCCGGCCGGTTTCGCCGTACCCTGCCGCTCAACGATCGGATTGCCTGAGGAGGACATGATGCGCTGGGTCCTGGTCTGTTGCGTGGTCCTGTCGCTGGCCGTGCCGGCGCGGGCCGAAAATCCGACTCCCTATTCCGGCACCCGGGTGATCGAGACCAACCAGCCCTTCGATGGGTTCGTGAGCAAGCTGCTGTCGGCCATCAAGGCCAACAAAATGGGCGTCGTCGCCCAGGCCTGCGCCGATTGCGGCGCCAGGTCCATCGGCGTCACCATTCCCGGCAACCGGGTGATCATGATCTTCCGTCCCGATTTCGCCGTGCGCATGCTCAAGGCGAGCGAGGCCGCGGGCATCGAGGCGCCGCTCAGGCTCTATGTCGCCGAGCGCCCCGATGGCGGGGCCCGGCTCACCTACCGGCTGCCCAGCCACGTGTTCGCCCCGTATGAGGTCCCGGCCCTCGACGAAATGGCCAGGGAGCTGGACGCCATTTTCGCCCGAATCGTCGCCGCCGCAACGGGTTAGGAGGCCCGTCCATGACCACCGCCGCCATCACCCTGCCCCGCATCCAGCGGCCGCTCCTTTTCACCGCCCTGGTCGCCGCGCTCGGCCTGTTCGCCTACCTGGCGGGGACCAGCGCCAAGCAGGCCGCCCTGTTCGTGGTCGGCACCGGGCTCGGCCTATCGCTCTATCATGCCGCCTTCGGCTTCACCGGCGCCTACAGGCGCGCCATCGTCGACCGCGACATCTCCGGCGTCACCGCCCAACTTGTGATGCTGGCCGCGGCCATGCTGTTGTTCGCGCCCATCCTTGCCCAGGGCGAGGTCTTCGGTCACGGCGTCGTCGGCGCCGTCGCGCCGGTAACCCTGTCCGTGGCCTTCGGCTCGTTCCTGTTCGGCATCGGCATGCAGTTGGCCGGCGGCTGCGCCTCGGGCACGCTCTATACGGCGGCCAGCGGCAATGTGCGGATGATCCTGGTGCTGCTGTTCTTCTGCGCCGGCGCCTTCTGGGGCAGCCTGGATCTGGATTGGTGGGGCCGGTTGCCCGGCATCGGAGCGGTCTCCCTCGGCCGGGAGTTCGGCTGGGGACCCGCCCTGGCCCTGCAGCTCGGCGTCCTGGCGCTGATCTATGGCGGTTTGCGCGTGAGCGGGGCGCGCAACAAGCGGTCCCTGTGGTTCGACGACGGCTTTTCCTGGCACGCCCTGCTGCGCGGCCCGTGGCCGCTGTTGCTGAGCGCCGGGTTGCTGGCGCTCCTGAACTGGGTGACCCTGCTGATCGCCGGCCATCCGTGGACCATCACCTGGGCCTTTTCCCTGTGGGGGGCGAAGGCGGCCTCGGCGATGGGCTGGGACCCGGCGGGCAGCCCCTTCTGGAGCAGCCCCTTCCAGGAGGCGGCCCTGGCCAGCCCGCTCCTGGCCGACAACATTTCGGTGATGAACATCGGCATCATGGTGGGCGCCCTTGTCGCCGCGTCCCTTGCCGGCAAGGTGGCGCCGAAATCGCGCATTCCCCTGCCCTCCCTGGTCGCCGCCGTCGTCGGCGGGCTGTTGCTCGGCTATGGCGCGCGCCTCGCCTACGGCTGCAACATCGGCGCCTTCTTCAGCGGCGTCGCCTCGACCAGCCTGCACGGCTGGCTATGGCTTTTGTGCGCCGTGCCCGGGAACATGATCGGGGTGCGCCTGCGCCCGTTTTTCCGCCTGGACGGATAGCACCCGGGCGGTTGCACCGGATCGGCAGATTCCCTATTAATTCCGGGTCGCGACCAGGGACGCCGTCGCCGCCCCCGTCCCCCGATCACGGCCGTGTCACGTCATGGTGATTTGCGCGGGTGGCCTACGCTACGATATTGCCCGAATGACAGGGTTGCGGCGTGCGCCCGGCCCCAAAAAACGTGACGGGAGAAAAAGGAGTTCGCCATGGCATCCGCCCACCGGGCATCCGCCCGCCCCCTCGCCCGCCGGGGGTCGCGGGGGCGCCCCCCGCATACGGTGTCGGGGGGACACCCCCCGGTGGCCCCCCGGGGCCTGTTGACCCTGGGCGCCGCCCTCCTGGCTGCCGGCCTCGCAAGCGCCGGTGCCGGCGCCGCCGAGCACCCTCAAATCATCCAGCTGACCCAGACCGGCTGCCAGTTCCTCGAGCCCGAGGGCACGGACCACGGCTACAAGACGACGAAAAAGGCGGACTGCGACGCCATCAACGCGCAAACCGGCGCCGACCGGATTGCCAAATCCAAAGTCATGGAACTGAAGCCCGGCCGCTACGTGTTCCGGGTGACCAACAAGAACGTGCCCTACGATCTCGGGTTCTGGCTGCGCTCCAAGGATTACGATTTCAGGAACCCGTTGCACAAGCTGACCAAGACCAGCGTTTCGGGCGGTGGACTGTCGCCGGGCAAGACCCAGGACTATGCGGTGACGCTGAAGCCGGGCGAATACGTCTTTTCGTGCCCGCTCAATACGACGCCGGATTACCGGCTGGTGGTCAAGGGCGGTTGAGCCGCCACGGCGGGCCGGCCGGCACCGCCCTTGGAAGGAGTATCCCCGATGCTGATCAAGGCCGATCGATCGTGCCTGATCGTGATCGACGTCCAGGAACGGCTGGTGCCCGCCATGCAGGCTCCGGCGCGGGTGATTCGCAATACTCGGACCCTGATGACGGCGGCGTCCAGGCTCGGAATCCCGATGCTGCTCACCGAGCAGTACCCCAAGGGGCTCGGCCATATCGTGCCGGAGCTCCAGGACTTGGCCAAGAACGGCAAGGTGCTCGAGAAAATGCACTTTTCTTGCATGAACGAGCCGTCCTTCGCCGCCGAGTTCAAGGCTTTGGACCGCCGCCAGGCGGTCATCGTCGGCATGGAGGCCCATATCTGCGTTTTGCAGACCGGCGTCAATCTGATGGAGGAGGGTTTCGAGATCTTCGTCGTCACCGACGCCACGTCGTCGAGGACACTGGAGAGCGAGAAAGCGTGCCTGGATAGGCTGGGTGCCGCCGGTGCCGGCATCGTCACCACCGAGATGGTGGTCTTCGAGTGGCTGGGCCGCGCCGGCACGCCCGAGTTCAAGGAACTCCTGGAAAAAATCAAATAGGGCGCCTCGATGACCAAAACGCCGTCGATACCGACCTTCTCAGCCTCTAATACCAAGGGTCGCACTCGATTCTATTGTTGTGCCAAGCCGATCACCTGCGGAGTTTTTCAACAGCCTCACTGGTTTTCGGTACACACCTTCTGAACCCCGTAATCCAACGAATGTCCGCTCAGGGCCAAACCCGGCAGGTCGCCGGGTTGGTTACGGTTGACCGGTGTGGACCTGTGAAGCGGACATCGCCACTCGCAACACCCGCTAATGAGTCCCTGACCTACTCCTCCCGCACCAGGCGGAATCCGATCAGGATGTGCTTGAGGTGGCGCGGCCGGGAATGGCGGGCCGCCGGCCGGCACACCCCGCAGCCGCTGTCGTCCCATGACCCGCCCTTGACGATGACCCGGCCGGGGCCGGCGCCGGTCGCCGTCCACTCGAACACCTGGCCGGCGGCGTCCAACAGGCCGAAGGGGCTGGCGCCGTCCGGAAACCGGCCCACGGGCACGGTGTCGAACGGCCCCCGGTCGTGGCTGTTCAGCCGCTCCGCGTCGAAGGCGTCGCCCCAGGGAAAGCGGCGGCCGTCGGCGCCGCGCGCGGCTTTCTCCCATTCCTCTTCGCTGGGCAGGCGCCAGCGCGACCCGGTCCGGTGCGTCAGCCACGCCGCATAGGCGCGGGCGTCATCGAACGACACCAGGACCACCGGGTGGCCGCCGCGGCCCTTCGGCGGGCGCCCGCCGGTCCAGGCAAAGCGCCGCGTGCGCTCATAGGGATGGATCAGCTTGTAAGAGGCCCAGGTCCCGGCGTCGACGTCGGGCGCCGGATGGCCGGTGGCGGCGACGAAGGCGGCATACTGGGCGTTGGTGATCGGTGTTT
>JADFHR010000099.1 GCA_022567015.1 Pseudomonadota bacterium | reverse complement strand
GCAGCCGGTCCCGGCGCGGTGGGGCTGTAGAGATTGGACCCCCCTATCCCCCCGGCGCCTTAAAGTCGGCCGCGTCCGCCCCTGCGCCGGCCCCGCCGTCTCTTTCTGCGCTCGGCTGGACAGCTTCTTGTCGATGCCGGCTTCAGCAAGGGTGGGCCGGGTGTCTGACCGTGGTGCCGCGCGGGGACCACGGTCGCCACGCTTACCGACATTCAACCCCACCGTCTCCTTCTGCTCCCGAATCAACTCGCCCAACCGGCGCTCGTCATGCCGCCCTTTTTCCCTCTTCACTGCCGAGCAAACCAGCCTTCCGGGCTTCCGTCTCTGCGTCTCTCAGGGCCCCTAGGATGGCGGGCAAGAGTTCCACCCGGACGTTGAGCCCGTTCCGGCCAGGGCGATGCTCACCGCCGTCCTCATAGAACACGCGCAGGCTCAGCATGTTGTACGTCACGTCGCCCGCCTCGAATTCGTCCAGCGCGACCCGAATTTCTTCACGCGCGTTTTTTGGTATCGTCGCAATTAGCTTCCGCATCGTCTTTCCCTTCACCGGAAGAACCCTGCTTTTTTGGAAGGGTTCTTCCGCTAATGGTTAATCGGGCCAAATTTTCAAACCCCGCCCTTTTTCAAATAAACCAACAATATTCAACCTCCAAATTCCAGGCACACCTCCGCTTTCCGCGCACCGCCCCTAACCCTTAATCCTGGGCAGTGGAAACCTTTAAACCCCGGTATAGCCAGCCTGCCCGTATCGTGGGCCAGTCGCCGCCCCGCCTGATTATCGAACGGCTCAGGCCGCCAGTAGGTTGGGGTATGGATAGGGCTGGTTGTCCCTCAACTCGGCTTCAAGTATTCGGGCGCTCGGAAATCCCTTTCGGGCAAAGTTCGCGCCGGGGTACAGACCGCTTTCTACGGGAGCGGCCCACCGTGGGCGGCGCATATACGGGTCCGTCGCCACTGACCGGCCCCACAACGGGGGCAGGCCACGGCCGCGAATCAGGGGTTGCACACCAGGGGGAAAAATAGTACACATGCGGCGTGTTGTTTCCGCATGACACATTCCCTTGGTGGCGGTCCCTTCCCCGGGGCCGTTGCCTTTTTTAATGGAAAAAACACCGCGCCGGTTTGTCACCGAGGCGCTAACTCTTTGGGGTGAATAGGGGGGAACGGAGGGGGAAACCTGACAAACCCTATTGAGCCCAAACGAAAGACGTGTAATTTGGGAGCAGAGGGTCGCTGGTTCGAATCCAGTCTCCCCGACCACCTGTTTCATCTAGCCTGGAGGTTAAGATTCCGCCATGACGGAGGCGCGCATCTACCGGCCGGCGAAGACCGCCATGCAGTCGGGGCAGGCGAACACCCGGAAATGGGTGTTGGAGTTCGAGCCCGCGGCGGCGAAAATCATCGATCCCCTCATGGGGTGGACCGGCTCGGCCGATACCCGCGAACAGGTGCACATGACCTTCGACAGCAGGGACGAGGCGGTGGCGTTCGCCAGGAAAAACGGCTTCACCTTCCGGGTGGAGGAGCCGAAGACGCCGCGCATCCGGCCCAAGAACTATGCCGACAACTTCCGCTAGGACGAAGCTGACGTATCGGCGCGCTTGGGGTTTCCGGCCCCCGGGCGGTATACTCGGCACCCGTCCCGGGGCGGGGAACCGTCTGCGAGACCGTATTGCGAGCGCCCGTAGCTCAACCGGATAGAGCACCTGCCTTCTAAGCAGGATGTTGTGGGTTCGAGTCCCGCCGGGCGCGCCAATCGAAACGGGGCCCGGCCGGAGACGGGCGGGTCCTTCTCCTATGCCTGTTCGGCCGCACCCCCTCTACCCCCGCCGCGCGCGGGTGCCGCGCCGGCCCAGGCTGGGGCGGTCGACGGCCACCGCCTTGATCAGGGCGTGCACCGTCTTGCCGGGCTCCAGCGCCATCTCGTGCAGGGAGCGCCGCGTGACGCGGGCGATCAGGGGCGCGCCGATGTCGAGGCGCACGTCGGCCATGGGCCCGGCGCCGGTCTCGATTTCCACGATCCGGCCCTTGAAGATATTGAGCACGCTGATGCCGACCGGCGGCGTCAGGCAGAGCGACACGTCGCGGGCGCGGATGCGCACGCGCAACGCCGTGCCTGCGGGCAGGTCCAGCCTGGGCACCACCAGCCGGTTGGCGCCGAAGGCCAGTTCGGTGAGCCCGAAGGTGAGGTCCTGGCCGGCGACGGTGACGGCGAGCACGGCGCCGGCCTCGTAGCGTCCGGTGTGGGGACGCAGGTCGATCCGGCTCATCAGGTCCTCGACCGCGCCGGCGGCGACCACCGCGCCGTCGGACAGGATGACCATGGTGTCGGCGAGGCGGATGATGTCGTCCATGGCGTGGCTGACGTAGACGATGGGCAGCTTCACCTCGTCGCGCAGGCGTTCGATGAAGGACAGGATCTCGTCCTTGCGCGCCGCGTCCACCGAGGCCAGGGGCTCGTCCATGAGCAGCAGCCGCGGGTTGGCGAGCAGGGCGCGGCCGATGGCGACGCGCTGCTTCTCGCCGCCGGAGAGGGTTCGCGGCCGCCGCGCCAGCAGGCGGCGCAGGTCGAGAAGGTCGACCACGTGGTCGAAGTCCTGGCCGTGCCCGGTGGGCGGCGACAGGCGCCGGCCGTAGGTCAGGTTGCCGCGCACGCTCATGTGGGGGAACAGGCGTCCTTCCTGGAACACGTAGCCCAGGCGGCGGCGTTCCGGCGCCACGTCGATGCCGGCGTCCGCATCGAACAACACGTGGCCGCCGACGCTGATGCGGCCCCGCTCAGGGCGCTCGAGGCCGGCCAGCAGGTTGATCAGGGACGTCTTGCCGGCCCCGGAACGGCCGAACAGCGCGGTCAATCCGCCCTCGGCGGTGAAGCGGACGTCGAGCCGGAAATCGCCGAAGCGGCGGCCCACATCCACCGTCAGCACGGCGCCGTCCTTGGATGGTGCCATCACCTCATCCCCTGATGCGCGCCGAGATGCGCCGCGCCAGCACCTCCGAGGCGATCAGCGCGACCAGGGCGAGGACCACCGAGATGATCATCAGGCGCAGGGCGCCGAGCTCGCCGTCCGGCGTCTGGGTGAGGGTGAACAGCGCCAGGGGCAGGGTCCGCGTCTCGCCGGCAATGTTGGAAACGAAGGTGATGGTGGCGCCGAACTCGCCCAGGCTGCGGGCGAAGCAGAGGATGGTGCCGGTCAGGATGCCGGGCGCGATGAGGGGCAGGGTGATGCTCAGGAACACCCATGCCCGCCCGGCGCCCAAGGTGCGCGCCGCTTCCTCGAGCCGGTAATCCACGGCTTCGAGGGAAAGGCGGATGGCCCGCACCATCAGGGGAAAGGCCATGACGGCGGACGCGATGGCGGCGCCCTTCCAGGTAAAGGCGACGGTGATGCCGAACATGTCGAAAAGCCACCCGCCCACCGGCCCGCGCCGTCCCAACAGGATCAACAGCAGGTAGCCGACGGCCACCGGCGGCAGGATCAGGGGCAGATGGACGACGCCGTTCAACAGGGTCTTGCCGAAAAAGTCGCACCGGGCCAGCAGCCACGCGGTGGCGATGCCCAGGGGCAGGCTCCACAACACCGCCCACAGGGCGACGCGCAGGCTGAGGGCGATGGCCTCGGTCTCAAGGGGGGTGATGCTCCACATGGGCCGGTGTTTTTCTTAAACCCGGTGCTATTGGCGCGCCGCCGGGGCGATCACGGTGAACCCGTGTTTGGTGAATACCCGGGCCGCCTCGGGCGAGGTCAGGAATTCATAAAAGCGGCGCACCTCGGGCCGGTCGCGGCCGGCGACGATGGCGATCGGGTAGCGGATCGGCGGGTGGCTGTCGGCGGGAAACGTCGCCACCACGCGCACCCGGCCGGTGAGCGCGGCGTCGGTGGCATAGACCACGGCGGCCGCGGCCTCGCCGCGTTCGACCAGGACGAGGGCGCCGCGCACGTCCTGGGTGCGGGCGACGCGGCCGGCGAGGGCCGGCCATGCGCCGAGCCGCCGCAATGCCGCGCGGCCGTAAATGCCGGCCGGCACGTGGTCCGGGTCGCCGATGGCCAGCCTGCCCTCGCCCAGCTTCTCGGCCAGGGGAAAGGCCGGCGCGATGCGCACCCTAAGCGCGCTCCCGGCGGGGGCGACAAGGACCAGCCGGTTGCCCAGCAGATCCAGGCGCGTCGCCGGTTCGATGGCGTTTTCCCTGGCCAGGTAGTCCATCCACCCGGGATTGGCCGAGAGGTAAATGTCGGCCGGGGCGCCGTTGGCGATCTGTTTGGCGAGGGTGGAACTGGAGGCGAACGACATCACGGCGCGGCCCTTGCCCCGGGCGGCGAAGCGGGCCGCGATCTCACTCAGCGCCGCCGTCGTGCTGGCGGCGGCAAAGACCATGACCCGGGGGGTGTCCGCCGGCGCCGCCTCGGCGCCACGGGCGGATGAAGCGCCTGCGCCGGCGCCCCATACCAGCGCCGCCAGGGCGGCCACCTGGGCCGCCCCGACAAAGGCCGCGGAGAATTTTGCAACGTCGCTGGGCACGACCGGCGCCCCCATGCCCGAAAGGTCATAGATGCAGAGTTAAAACGATCCCTGTCAAGCCGACGCCGGCGGGCGGACAGTTCGCCGAAAAGAGCGTTCCCAGTGCCGAACCGTTGCCGGGCTCACCTGATCTTCCGGCGGCGCTTCGACGAATCCCTTCCGTAGTGGGTGGTCAGGTAATCGAGGATCAGCTTCCGATCCTCCGGGTCCAGGGGGTCCATCGTCTGTTCCTCGACCATCCACACCAGGGTTTCGTCCCAAGAGTCCCGGTCCAGGCCCTGCTGTTTGACGATGGCCAGGGAATGGCACGCCTGGCAAGTGTAGAAGACCTCTTCGCGGCCCGGGCCCGCTGGAAGGCCGCCGTATTCTTCGGCCTCCCCGGTCCCCGACGCGGCGTGCCCGGCCGCTGGCACGGCTGGGGAGAGAACTCCCCAGCCGACCAACGTGGCCGCGACAATCGTGGCCGAGAGGAACCCCCTTGGCCGCTTCAGGACGCGTACACCGAAATCCGGTGCATGGAGTTGTTCATGTAGCCCTTGGGGTTCCAGGCGATGGCGAAAGGCTGCGTGCGCCCCTGGTCATCCGTGGCCCGGGCCCAGATCTCGTAGTAGCCCTTTTGCGGCAGCTTCACCGTCTGCGAAAAATTCTGCCACGCGTACCGGTTGGCCGGCGAGTCCAGTTTCGCATGGATCCAGGTAACGCCGAAGTCGATCGACAGATGGAGGCTGGAAACCGAGTTGTCGCCGGCCCAGGCGTGCCCGTGCACCCGCACCGAACGCTCGCCCTTGGGCAGCTTGATGCCGCTCTCGGGCGAGGTGATCAGCGACTTGACCACCATCGACTCGATGAACACCATGGTCTTCTTATCCACCTTGGTGCCGGCGGCCACCGGGTGCGGCGGCAGCCGGTAGGCGGCGCCGGTCATCTTCGTCCCGTCGTGGACCACGTCGCGGAGCTGCATGCGGTTGAACCACTTGTGCGAGAACGACCCCGGCCACCCCGGAATGTGAAGCCTTAAGGGCGCCCCGTTCATGGGATGGATCGGCTCCCCGTTCATGGCGAAGGCGATGAGGTTGTTCGAATCCATCCCCTTCTTGATCGGCACGCCCCTGGAGATCGGCAGCTTGCCGGGCTTGCCGGAAAGGTGCGTGTCGGCCCCGTAATGGGCGGTGTAGATGGCCTCCTTCTTGACGCCGGCGGCCTTGAGCACGTCGATCAGGCGGACGCCGGTCCACTCGGCGCAGGCGACGGCGCCGAGAGACCATTGGTTGCCCTTGGCCTTGGGGTCGAAGAAGGCGCGGCCGTTGCCGCCGCACTCGATGCAGATCTTGCGGGTGATGACCTCGAACTTGCTCTTGAGGTCGGCGATGGAGAGCTTCAACGGGTTGTCGACGAAGCCGTCGATGGTCAGCATCCAGGTGTCCGGGTTCATGTCCCCCGGCGGGATGCCGTTGTTGCGGATGAAATGGCGCGCCGTCGGCGTCACATCGTCATCGAGATTATGCGGCGGGGTCTCGGCGTTGACCGGGCGGTCGTTCAGGATCGTCAGTCCATTTTTGCCCTTGATCATCATATCGGTTGCGGCCATGGCCTCGGGAATGAAGCCCGACGGCATGTTGCGGTGAAACGGGATGGTGGCGCCGATCAGCGCCCCCATGGTCGCCAGGCCGGCCCCTTTCAGGAACCCGCGCCGGTCCTTGTGGGGGACGCGCCCGAATACCAGCTCGTCGGCCAGTTCCGGGTCCTCGGCGTAGAGTTCGAAAAGGTCGACTTCCTTTTCGGCGGAAAGTGGAGTGTCTTTTGGCATGATGCTTCTCCCTGTTCGGCCGCACGGGCGATGGACGGGCAACGGATCGGCCCGCTACGGCCACAAGGAAGAAACGAACGGCGGATCGGAATTATTCCAATTTAAGACAGGGACGCCGCCATGGCGTCGTTCAGGCGCTGCACGGCATGCTGGCTGCGCGGCTTTCGCGCAGCGCCGTGCGCATTTCGGCGTCGAGCGGCAGGCGCTCCAGGGTGGCCCGGTGGACGGTGCGGGCGATCAGGGAGAAGCGCCCCTCGTCCATGCCCGAGTTGATCAGCACATAGGCGAGGGAGCCCGCCCGCCAGACGAAAGAGCGCACCGGGCCGGCGCGCCGTTCCACAAGCCGCGGACCCAGGTTCCCACCGGCGGGTGAAATCCACAGGCTCACGTGACACCCCCGCGTTCCCGTGTAGCCGATGTGCAGGGCCGGCCCGTCCGCCCCGGATGCGGGGACCGTGGTGATCATGCTGATGGTGAGGCGGCTTGCCGACAGATCGGGCACATGGGCCTCGGGCCCGAGCCGGTGCAGGGAGCTCAGCAACACGCCGGCGCCCACTTCGCGGACATCGTCCGCCTCGTCGCGCTCGATCCACGTCCGGTGGGCCGCGGCGGCCCGCTGGAGCAGGCCGGCGTCGCCCTGGCGCGGCGACGTCGCAACGTACGTCCCGACGCCGGCCGCGACCATCAGGACCACGGCGGCGGCGGCACCGTACCAGCGAAGACGCCGCTTCGGCTTCACCGCCGGCAGGTCCACCGGCTCCAGGCTCTCGGCGGTGGCGGCCTTCAGGCGGGTCAGGATGGCGACCTGTTCGGCAAGGGCGGGGTCGGTCGCCACCGAGCGCGCCACGCGGGCCGAATCGTGGGCGTCCAACTCGCCGTCCACGTAGGCGTTCAACTTTTCCCAGCCGGGGTATTTTTTCGTCATTTCACCTTCCGCGTCCGCGCCACCGGCAGGACGTGCACGTTGCTGGTTTCGACCGTGTGGAGAAGCGCCTGGCGGGCCCGGCTTAGCCGGCTCATGACCGTGCCCACGGGCAACTCCAGGAACTCGGCGGTCTCCGAGTAACTGAATCCGGCGATATCGACAAGCGCGATGATCTCGCGATGGGGCGGCGCCAGCCTGGCCATGCCGTTGCGCACGGTCAAGGCGTTGATCAGGGTATCGTCGTGGTGCCACACCTCGGCAGGCTCCAGCGGCGGTTCGCCGTCGAGCTTGCGGCGATCTCCGCCGGTGCGCCGAATCTGGTCGATAAACGTGTTTCTCAGGATGCGGAAAAGCCACGCCCGGTAGGCGGCCTTGTCGTTCGGCACCCGCTTCGCCCGCAATGCCTTGAGCACGGATTCCTGGAACAGGTCGTCGGCGTCGGCCCGCTGGCTGGTCAGGCTCCGGGCGTAGCCGAACAAGCGGCTCAAATACGGCTCGATGCGCCTGCGTAGTTTCACTTTTCCGCCACAATCCCATCGCGTACAACGACATCGGGCAAGGGTTACAGAACCGGGACGTGCTTGCAACGGGTTTGACCGGTCGCTGAAAGACTCCCCTGCGCCGCCGGTCTGCGCCACGTCCGCGTTTCCGCCGGCCTCCAGGGCATGGGGAGGGTCCGGCGTGTGACGGGTTCGCCGGGGCCAGGGATTTGCTTTATACCTTCGTATGGGATATCTGATGGGCAGGTTGCATTAATCGGTCATTCTCCATTGACGCCGACGACAACCGGACAAGAGCAAGCGCCGTGACGACCCTGATAGACCGCGACAAGGAACAACGGCGTCATGAGCGCACGGGAGTTCCGGTCATCACCGTGACCGTCGACAGCGCGGTCTACGAGGCCGTGAACTGGAGTTTCGGCGGCTTCCTGATCAAAGGGTACGAAGGGACTCTGACCCCGGGCTCCCTGTTCGACATCAAGGAAATCGGCACCGTGGGGCGCAAAATGAACGCCGTGGACGTCCGCGCGCGGGTGACCAGAACCAACCCGGGCGATAAGGAACTGGTGGTGACGTTTCTCGACCTCGACGGCCGTGCGTACAAGCTCTTGCACGACTTCATGACCGAACGGATGCGCATCCTGAAAGAGAAACAGGGACCCACCTGAGCGGCCTTTTCTTCCTTCACCGATTAAGCGGTCGCGGCGGCTTGCCGCCGGCTGTCGGCCGTCATCAGTCGTAGAGGTCCTTGGGATCGACCTCAACCTCGGCGATCACCGCCGGCTTGCCCTGGCGCACCGCGTTGAAGAAGCAGCTGCGCCGCCCGGTGTGGCAGGCGACACCTTCCTGGTCGACCTGTACCAGCACGGTGTCGGCGTCGCAGTCCCAGCGGAAATCCTTGAGCACCTGCACCTGGCCCGATGTCTCGCCCTTGCGCCACAGCTTGCCCCGCGACCGGGACCAGTAGCACACCCGCCCGGTACCGAGCGTCTCGGCGACCGCGTCACGGTTCATCCACGCCATCATCAGCACCTCGCCGGTGTCGTACTGCTGGGCGATCGCCGCCACCAGGCCGTCGGCGTTGAACGTGATCGCTTCCACGACCGCCGGGACGGCGGCCGCCCTGTCGTCGTTCATGGTCCGGCTCCTCTCGAATTGTCCCGTACATCGGTCTTTGGCCCGATGCTGTCAACCGCCGTCGGCCCGGCCAGGCAGGCCACCAGGGCATCGGCGTTGGCCCGCATGAGCCGGAAATAGAGGTCCGGACCGGCTTCCAGCTGGGCGCCCAGGGGATCGAGGACATCGACCCTGACCTCGGACCGGTCGGTCAGGGCGGCGATCAGGCGGGGCTCGAACTGGGGTTCGCGGAAAAGGCAACGCACACCCATCTGGCGCATCTTGAGGCGGAGTCGATGGAGGTGGCGGGCGCCGGGCGGACGCTCCGGGGCCGTGGTCACGAAGGCCACCGCGTTCAGGCCGTAGGCGCGTTCCAGGTACCGATAGGCGTCGTGGAAGACCACGAACGGCGTCGTCGACAGCGGCTCCAGCCTGGCCCGGAGGTCGCGGTCCAGGGCGTCGATGCGCCGGGTCAGGCGGTCGCCGTTGGCGCGGTAGAGGGCGGCGTGGCCGGGGTCGATGGCGCTCAGCTCCGTCACCGCCACGGCGGCGATGGCGCGGGCGTTCGCCGGATCGAGCCACAGGTGCGGATCGCCGCCGTCCCCGGCGCGCCGGGGCAGGGCGGTCAGGCGCGGGTGGCCGGCCAGGCGCACGGCCTTGCCGGCCAGGGCGGCCAGGGGCTTTTCCAGGAACCGCTCCATCTCCGGGCCGACCCAGAACACCAGCATGGACCGGCTCAGGGCCTTGGCGTCCGACGGCTTGAGGGCGTAGGCGTGGGGCGAGGCGGCGCCGGCGACGATCAGGTAGGGTTCGGCCACCCCGTCCATGACGGCGGCGATCAGGGAATGGATCGGCTTGATGCTGACCGCGACCCGCGGCTCGCCGGCCGCCGCCGCGCCGAACGCGAGGGCCAGGGCGACGCCGGAAAGGGCGGCGATCAGGGGTCTCGGCACCATAGTCCTCCTCTCCCGGGGGCCGCGGGGGCGTCCCCCGCATAACATAGCCGGGGGGACACCCCGCTTGTCTTCCCGGAACACGGGGTGTAAACCGCTTCCAATTATGTTATGTTATATCGTATCAAGTTCTGGTCAAGCCGACAGGGGGCCATGAAACCTATACCGAATGAAGGCTTTCCGGCCGAGGACCACGATCACCGCCACTGCACGGACCGGGCCCTGGAGAGGGCGGCGGCCATCTGCAAACGGCGCGGCGCGCGCCTGACGGATCTGCGCCGGCGGGTTCTCGAGCTGGTGTGGAGCGGCCACAAGCCCCTCGGCGCCTACGACATCCTGGACACCTTGCGGCGGGAGCGCCGGGGCGCGGCGCCGCCGACAGTCTACCGGGCCCTGGATTTCCTCGCCGCGCAAGGTCTCGTGCACCGCATCGAGAGCCTCAACTGCTTCGTCGGCTGCAGCGATCCCGAACTTCCCCACAGCGGGCAGTTTCTCATCTGCACGTCCTGTGGCTCGGTGGCGGAACTCAACGATGTGCGCATCGACGACGCCATCCGCGACAGCGCGGCGGAAGCGGGTTTTACCGTCGGCCGGCGGACCATCGAGGTGGACGGCCTGTGTCCCCATTGCCAGGAACAGGGGCGGGGGCCGCGGGGGCGTCCCCCGCATAACATAGCCGGGGGGACACCCCCCTTGTCCCCGCGGGGGCCGCGGGGGCGTCCCCCGCATAACATAGCCGGGGGGACACCCCCCTTGTCCCCCCGGGGGGACGGCGATGGATGAGCGGCTTACGGGCGCGGCGGCGGATGCGCTCCCCGGCGCACTCCTCGCCGAGGCCTGCGGCGTCGACGTGCGGATCGGGGCCAAGTCCATCCTCAGCGGCGCCGACCTCAGGGTGCGCGCCGGCGAGATCGTCACCCTGATCGGCCCCAACGGCGCCGGCAAGACGACGCTCCTGCGCGTCATCCTGGGTCTGCAGCGGCCCTGGCGCGGCCGCGTCTTCCGCCGGCCCGGACTGCGCGTCGGGTACGTGCCCCAGCGCCTGGCCCTGGATGCGACCCTGCCCCTGACGGTGGATCGGTTCCTCGCCCTTGGGGTTCGCCGCGGCGGCCGGGAAGGGGCGGCGCGGCGGGCCGCCATCCTCGACGACGTGGGCGCGGCACAGGTCCTGGCCAGCCCGGTCCGCGACATCTCGGGCGGGGAGTT